>NZ_JAYGIF010000069.1:0-17723 GCF_034931345.1 Pseudanabaena sp. CCNP1317
GACGTGAAGATAACCAAAAGCTCAAGCGCCTCAAAAACTACAACCGTGCCAAAGAATATTGGCAACTGGTAAATGAAGGCGGGTTAGACTTTGAGGAAGTGGGTAAGCTATTTGACCTGTCAGGTAAAACCATAGAACGGGTCATTGTCCAAGCAGGGATCGATATTTCCGAAGTAGCACGCAGAGCAAAAGCTGCGGCATTCAAGGAAGAAAGTGCGATCGCCCAGAAATATTGGGAGCTATATAGCAAACCAATGAGCCTAGATGAAGTGGGCGCAATCTTCGGGCTAAGCGATTCCACGGTTAGAGCCGTGTTAATTAGACATGGATATGAAATCAGGAAGCGAGGCAGGATTGAGAACAGCGATCGCAATCAGCTGAAGCCAAGGCAGCCAAAACCCAAAAAGAATAAGCAGCAAGCCGTCATCCCAGCCGAAAATATGCAAGCAACAGGACATGCATTAGATCTGCTAATTTCAAATACAAAGGTTAAGTAACTTGCGCTATGACTAATTTTTAAGATAAATGTTACTAGTTTTCAAGAACAAATTAACCAATTTATTAGCTATAGTGTTTTTTTCGATTAATGATCGGCGCAACAAAATTAACGCTGATCTTCATATACTCTCTAGGTTTCAGCACCATACCCAGAGAGGGCACTAATATTTAGGGTATCTCCATATTATTGACAATGGCAACGATAAATCAAGGGTTTCAACCTTGCATTATTGAGAATACAGCTATTTTTAGAGAGACTCTTTAGTTAATTTAAAAAAACACTATATCCAATGAATTGGTTATAGTGTTTTTTTAATCAATAATCGGTGTAATAAAATCAACGCCGATCTTCATATACTCTCTGGCTTTCAGGCAAAACCCAAAGAGCGCACAACCCTTTCGTAACGTATTTACCATTGAGAATAATCAAAGCATCCTTAAGGTTTTGCTGGTCTTGCAGGCAGGTCTTTAAAATGTCTCGATTCCAGTCCACGAGATTCTTTGCCATTTTGCCATCATCACTAGCTAACCAGTCTAAATCCTTTGCTGTTTGAGGATTTAGACTAGGCTGAGGCGATACAACCTTAGCGATCGCCAAGCCCGAAACCAGCCCTGCCGCTAAACCAATCATCAGCATCCCCGCACAGAAACCAATGAAGGGCAAGCTAATCGCCCGCCAATAACCTTGGGATTCCTGATGCTGTTTGTTTTTGAGTATATTCGCGATCGCCTGACTAATCGCCACCTCCTGCTCCTTAACCGCAGTCTCGCGCAGAGTTGCCAGAAAGTCACGAAATTTTTGAATACCAACATCAAAGCCCTTGGCTAAAGCACTTTGGAGCAGGTTGGGCGCAGTAGCAACCGTGGCTGCAACTTGGGCATTAGACAAGAAAATCGCAATGTAAGGATCGTTCTGGGGAATGCCAGACTTAGCCACAATCTCGTAAATCTTGGCTTTGACCGTGGGATCGTAGTCATGGATGGCAATATCCAGATAGGTTTTGGGTTGAGGATCGCTATTCATACTAGGATTTTGCTTCTTTTTTCTGGACGTTTTGAGGCAAGAGATTCGTGGATTCAAAGGCTTTGTAAGCATCTCTCAGAAAGGTTTTGATTTGATTTCTGCCAATGATGCCAAACTCGGAGTAGTTAGAAGCCTCCTCAAAAGTTAGGCGTTTCGCATTGATTTCAATGCGTCTGCCATCTCCTAGCTTTGGGAAATCAATCACAGCTACCCCGTACTCTGCGATAGCCTTCTGGATTGCTTCATGCTCATGGAAATAGCCCCATTCATCACAACGACCCCAGTTTTTGATAAACACATGGGTGATGTAGCCTTGGTAATGTTCCAGAGACTCAATGAATAGCTCGATTGAGTCACTTTCCCCGTCGCTAACGAACCACTTGATGAAAGTTACGCCATGCTCTTTGCCCAAGTCTAGTAAGCCTTTGGTGTTAATCCATTGTGATACCGCGCGATGGGCTTGAGCGGGTAAATTGACGACGACAGTTTTCTTGAGCGCATAGTCAAAAATAGAATCAGGGACATCAGCCATTTTCTCGTTTTCAGAGAAAAAAGCAGCCTTGCTGTCTTTGTATATATTGAGGACAGTGGGATTGCTACGATCCGCTTCAATGCCAGCCAACGGGATGGCACGATCCTTAAGGTATTGGAGCATGGTACGAGCAACCCAGCTTTTACCCACCCCACCTTTTTCACCATCGATCAGGTTAATAATTGCCATAAATTTACATCCTAGTAACGATTGTAGTGTTTCAAGATTTTCTGTTGTGCTAAGTAGTCATCATCGTCGTCATCGTCTACAGGGACAGACTTGGGGACGATACTTTTGGGCTTGCTAGACTCAGCCTGATTAGTCTGTTTTAAGTCTGAATTTATTCTGGTAGTTGTAGGTTGAATGTCTTTGGTCAAGCCGATAACATTCTGACTGCTAGGTGCTGAACTAGGATGCGAATCCGACAACTTTGCGGGTTCAGACGACAAAATTGACAGAGTAGGAGCGCCCAAGGCTTTTGCGGCTTTAGTAGCATCGCGTTTGGCTTTTGCCGCCGCCTTTTTATTTTCCACATCGATCTTCTGTAAATACTTTCGTACTGTCTCACCAGAGATAGCAATGTGTAGTTCGCTTGTCAGTTTGTTGCTGACTTCTTCAAAGGTGTATCCCAAAGCGATTAAAGATCTAATCCCACTTTCCAAGGTTCGGATGATATCGAGTTTGGTTTTGGGGTTGGTTTTCTTCTGGGGTTCATTGACCCATCGCTCTGATAAAGCTACCAGTTTATCCGTATCTAAGTCCGCTAATGACGAGCGGGAAGGAACTTCAATCATTGCTTTAAATGCTTTTTGGGTGGACGTATTTCCCTAAACTGTTGTCAAAAATATCCTCAACAAGGAAATCTCTAACCCAGATTAATTTTGATATTGTTTCGCTCACCTCCCGGTTTATTGCTTTTTTCAATCATAACCATTGCGAAAGAATATTAGGCTACTTTACTTGATGAGATTTTTACAATTTGTTAACAACCGCGTAATTCCTGTCAATGTCTGAAATCTAATAATTTCGCTTATCAAGATAGTATTAAGTCAATCCTTATATTGGATACTTTTTATACTTAGACAGTAATTTATATGTCTTAAGTATTATATTTTGAGTTGTAAATCTATACCAGTTGAGTGACAATCCTGTGTAACTTGTTTCCCATAACCGTACCTTTTATTGTTCCAAAATCGTCCCAATGTTGTCCCACAATCGTGCGGATCGATGCGGATCTGCAACGATTTCCCGTGCTTTGAGGTATGTCTAAAACAGCTCGCAAGCTATGTTGCTCGTCGGACAAGAAATCGCGCTATCGCTTGATTTTTGTTCGACGGCAACATTACGCTTGCCAAAGGGGAGTACCCCCTTTGGAATCCCCCAAGCCAAATGATAAAATGCAAAGAAATTTAGAAAAAACAAACTAGATAGATAATTAACACTTTAAAATCTAAATGTGTGGAGAAGAATAGGAACTGCAAAAATAACTGATAGCTACGGCTTATCAGACTCTTTGTGATTTGCAGATATTTTGACAACAAGTAAGCAGGATAAACTTTAGGAATAACAGTGATGACCTTATCCGTTAGATTTACAGTGCGAATGACCGAAGAGGAGAAAGTAATCCTAGATGAAAAAGCAAGTCAATTGAATGTTAAAGCCAGTGAAATTGTGAGATGTGCAACGTTTAAATACGATCTGCCGACATCTAAGGTACAAGTTGTAAACATAGATTGGAATCTTTATCACCTATTGGGGGAAGTCAAGTATGAATTGAATAAAATCGGTACAAATATCAACCAACTAGCCCATGATGCCAACTTGAGTCTAATGATGGGTAGCCCAATGCAACTACAACTGGAAGAACTCAATGAGATATCGCATCGTATTGAGCGATCAATTGGTTCAATATCCGAACTAAGAACTCTGATTACGGAGAGTACAGGTATAAAGCCCAAATTAGGAGAAGAGGATGATCGGTAAAATTATTAAGGGAAAGAGCTTTCAAGGCTGCTTATCTTATGTCATGGGAAAAACTGGTGCGGCGGTCATAGGTATGAATATGGATGGCAAAGATCCATATAGTTTAGCGAATGAATTTTCTTTGTCTTGGCAATTGCGCCCTAAATTAAATTACAAAGTTTGCCATGTAATTCTCAGTCTTAGTCCTGAAGAGCATCTTAACAATGATGCTTGGCAGACAGCGATCGCCCAATATCTCAAAGAGATGGGATTTACCAATAATCAATATGTGGCTGTAAAGCATACTGATAAAGAAAATCACGAACACATTCATCTCGTGACCAGTCGGGTGCGGATGGACGGCTCAGTAGTTTCTGACAGTTGGGATTGGACGCGCAGCCAAGATGTGATCCGCAAACTAGAGCAGGACTTTGGACTAGCGGCTGTACCATCAAGTTGGGAATGCGATCGCCAAGAGCAAACCAAGAGTCAGATAGATAAGGAATTAGAAACGGGCAAAGTTACGGTAAAGCGGCAACTTGCGGATAAGATCGATGCAACTTTGGTAAATACCACGTCACTACTAGATTTTATTGAGAAGCTAAATCTTGAAGGGATTGAAGTCAGGGTTGACCGAGATCGCAAGGGAAAACCGAAAGGGATTGCTTACAAACTTGATGGAGTGAGCATGGCAGGTTCCAGTGTGGGCAAGGCTTATTCCTTACCGCGTGTCTTGAAGCGGATAGAAAGTGTCTCCGAGCAGGGGATACATCCTAATATTTCCTCTATGGCATCTCACATATCGCAAGTCATCAGAGAGCAAGTAAAAGTAGGAATGACCATGCCCCAGTTGATTGAGCAGTTGAAACATTCAGGAATAGATGCTCATGTCAAATACACGCGCACCAAGAAGATTAAAGGTATTTCCTACAGTTTGGGACGTAACAGTATTCAAGGTAATGAGCTAGGTAAAGAGTTTAGCTGGGGAGGACTTCAGAAGTATTTACAGGTTAGTTACGATCCAGCCCGTGATCGCTCGATTATTTTAGAGATGCGTGCTGATCGAAAGGCGATAAATCAGCCTATAGAGTCTTCTTATCAAGACGAGATGGGCTTGTCAGATAGTTTGTTAAACGAGCTTGTGGTTGAGTTAGAAAAACAGCGATCGCTCAAAGTCCCCAAACCAAAGCAATCTGAAAATATTACTAAATCAGAAATCCCTGTTAACCCAGAACAGGATAGAAACAATCACGCTCAGATGGTTGCAGTAATCTGCCATCAGATCCTCAATGAGCTAGGGTCTGATAGTTTTGGAGAAATAGGCAAGAATTCTTACAGTATCCAACGAAGCAGAGATGCTCTGATAGTTGAGAATTTAAGAGGTGATCGCCAGATCATTTTGCAGGTTAAGGGGCAGGAAATTGAGTTTGCCAATTTGAGCGAGTTTGATATCCGACAATTTGAGCAGGCTTGGCAGCATCGATCTCAAGCACAGCAACAAAGTATTGGTAATGTTTCAGACTTATTGAATCAAGAAATTCAGTAAAAGTAGGACAAGTCATCACGAAACTACTAGACTTTGCGGTAATACTCAGAGGGATACAAGGTGATCTATTCCCTCATGACGTATATACTGCCTTGAATTGTGTAATGGCTATCATAATTGATAGCAGTATTTGGAAAAGTAAATCTCTCTCGTCAAAAAAGGTTCTGTGCACCTTAACGAGTGAGTTGTAACCGACCGTTAGACTACCTGATCAAGTAACATAAGGAGCAATCCGTAGCGTATGTCCCACGAAAGTTTCACACCACAGCATCGGGCAATCGGAAGAGTAGCAGCTTGGGCTGTTTTCTTTTTAGAGGTGATATACGCTGTTACAACGGCTCTCGGATTTCTTGCGCTCAAATCGCCCCAAGACCCAATCGGCGATCCATTCTTCTTGATTATGGAACTACTGATAGTCATTATAGTTCCCCTGATGGTCGTAAGCATGGTCGCAGTCCACGCTTACGCAACCCCTGATGTCAAGGTATATAGTCTTACGGCACTTATCTTTATGATCCTGCTTGCGGGAATTACTTCCAGCGTTCACTTCGTTATCCTGACGATAGGTCATCAGATTGAGGCTACCAGATTGACATGGATTTCTCCGCTACTCTCATTCAAGTGGCCATCTGTGGCATATACGTTAGATATTCTTGCATGGGATTGGTTCTTTGCCCTCTCAATGCTTTTTGCAGCGCCTGTATTTAATTCAGGAAAGCTGGAGATAGCGGTGAGGAACCTTATGATTGTCAGTGGTGTACTGAGTCTTGTGGGGTTGATTGGTGTGCCACTTGCAGATATGCAAGTTCGGAATATCGGAATTATCGGCTACGGTGTGGTAGCTCCAGTTGTGTTTCTACTGCTAGGCATAATTTTTGATCGTACCCAGCATCAGCCAAAAGCCACTGAGCGAAACCGCAATTCTCCATCGGAGGACTAAACCATATTGTACTGGACGGAATCAACTCTCTGATATGAATTTAGATCAGGAATACACGAATGCTTATGCATCTAAAAGCATCGTTTTTCTAATGATTGAAATTGAGGCGATCGCACAATCAAGATAACCAGTAGAGCAGGAAATAAAGCCATCCGAGCGAGTAGACTTATGGCAACGATCGCATATTCCATAGAGACAGTTCCCATCCTTGCCTGTTGAATGAGAACGATCGCTAAAACTAAACTGAGTCCGCCTAGCAATTGCAGAGATTTCTTACTGGGACGATCTACTTTTGCTAGTTTTAGTGGTTGACGCAGCCATCTGACTAGCCATGCAGCCGCTCTAGTCCCAACACTTAAAATCACACTGGGATAAATCAGTTCGGGCAAAAAGAGAAGGGAAAGCTGCCAACTAGGAACAAGTCCATTGCTATAGACAGGAAACATAGCCGCATTCAATTCTTGAACTCTTGAATAAATCATTGCTACAGGAAGTTGGATAAGGAACTGCGGTAATCCTAATAGATATGCAGGATGGGTCAACAACTCTTGCCAACGCATGACAAGGGAGACGATCGCATAGGCGATGAGGATAGTACCAACATAAAGCCCGCACAGTTGCAAAAATGATGTCAGCTTCTTTGGTTGATTGATGGCATAGGTACTGATAGGCAAAACTGCTGCCACTAGAAAGACTAGACTACTTGCCATTCTGCTAGGTATCGCTCCCATCATACCCAAACAGAGGAAAATCCCAGCGATCGCCACCATTCCCACTGTTACTAAGCGCAATTTTGTCCTCAAGAAATTAAGCTCACGTAGACCATAACCAATAGTTAAAAGCGAACCGATCAAGATCAGAAACCATCCCCACATGACAAATGGCATCGTTAAAAATACCGACCTCTCAGGCAAATCAAAGGCTTTCATAGCCCAAATAACAGCTTCTTGGATTAAGGTGGGGTCAAAAGGCTCAATCAAATGGTTAGATGTACTGGAAATGACCAATTTTCTAGCGGAACCATTTTGAAAATCTCCCTTGAGTTGAAATTCCTGAGTTGCTTCACCAGTTCCCTGTTGTAAAGTTTCACGCATGGCTGCGGGACTATGCAACTCTTCGTACAATCCGATTCCCATCAGGAGATTAGCAGGACTGGTGCGGCTAATCTCTGCACTCATACCGAGAGCGATGGTAACGCGAATTTGATCTGAACTTGCTGTTTCTGAACCAAAGGCGATCGCTGTGGCGGCTCCCATAGAATGACCGCCCATGCCCAAATGTAATCGGTCAAAGCGTTCGGGATGTTGTTTTACATAATCAAATACCACACCTGCATCCTTGAGATTTTCTTCTGAGCTAAATGGTCTGGCATAGGATTCTCCAAATCCGCCAGCATCAAAGGCTATAGCGGCAATACCTTGTCGGGCTAGTTCTACTGCAAGTGGCTCCATCATTTCTTTAGAAGAGCTTACGCCATGCCAGAGAATGATCGTGGGATAGGGAGTTTTTGTTCGTTCGGGAATATATAGCCTGCCGACAAGGGGACGATCTCGATCTCGTTTTAGGTTAATTATTTCGGTGGCGATATTATGGGGATAAAAGATTTGATTGAGCAATAACCCAGCAATCAAGGCGATCGCCCCCAGCCAAATTCCCAGCTTGCTAAACATAAACTCTGCTCTTTGCATATCCTCAACAATTCCCCTCTGAGGGAAATAGCCTATACTGAGCCACACTATACCTCTTGGCAATAATCTATCTAATTCCTTTCATGAAACTTTATCAGCAAGAATCAGGATTACGGCTCGGCAAACTTTGCTAAACGTTTCGCGAGATAAGTATATCTCTGCCGATCGCTAACTTGTTTTACTGCCATCCCGATCGCCTTCGACTCCCCGACAATAATGGCAAGCTTTCGCGCACGAGTTAAACCAGTGTAGAAAAGATTGCGAGAAAGCATCAGAAAATGTTGCATGAACAGAGGCATGATTACCACAGGATATTCGCTGCCCTGCGCCTTATGGATCGTCGTCGCTCTAGCGAGAGCAATCTCATTGAGATCGGCATAATCATAGGTTACTTGCCGATCGCCAAATACAAACGTGACTTCCCGCTCCTCCAAATCTACACCTGTAATCGTGCCAATATCACCATTGAACACCTCGCGATTATAGTCATTCACCTGCTGCATAATGCGATCTCCCAAACGAAAGATCGTATTGCCATACTTAATTTCGGGCTTCATGGCATCAGGGGGATTGAGAAGTTGTTGAAGGACAACATTAAGATTACGCGTACCAACATCACCTCTAGTCATGGGACAGAGAACCTGCATATCTTGCTGAGGGTCAAAGCCCAGACTCGGTAACAATTCCGTAATAATGTCACAAACACCCTGCTGACCAGCTTCCGCATTGGGCATTTCTAGCCATAGGCAATCAGATTGCGGCTGATTAGAAACCTTTTCCATCTGCGGAAACTTACCCGTATTGATACGGTGAGCATTCTGAATAATTTGACTTGCCTGAGCCTGACGAAATACCTCAGTGAGCGTGATTACAGGGACTTGCTGAGAATCAATTAAATCTTGGAGAACATTGCCCTCACCGACACTGGGAAGTTGATCGGTATCGCCGACAAGAAGCAGTTGAGCGCCTAAGGGAATCGCTTTAACTAGAGAAAAAGCAAGAAACAGATCCAGCATCGATGCTTCATCAATACCGATCGCCTGAGCCGTCAGAGGATATTCCTGATTGCGTTTAAAACCCATGGATTTTGGATCAAACTCTAGAAAACGGTGAATTGTCTTAGCCTCACAGCCCGTGACTTCCTGTAATCGTTGAGCCGCCCGACCCGTTGGTGAAGCGAGAGCAATCTCCTTACCCATCGCTTTCCAGAGCGCAACAATCGTGCGGGTGGTGGTAGTTTTACCTGTCCCCGGTCCACCTGTGAGAATTAACACCGATGAAGTTGCCGCCATCTCTACAGCTTCGCGTTGTTTGGGCGAGAGTTGGATATTTCTTTGGGTAGTGTAGCGATCGATCCAAGCCTTGACTCGTTCAGGATCTGGATGATGTTTGTGTTGCAATAATTGATAAACCCGTTCGGCAAGATTTTGTTCAGTATGGAAGTAAGTAGGTTTATAGCAGATGAACTCTCCTTCTAAGCCTTGCATCACCAAGCGATCGTTAACGGAGAGTTGTAGAACAATTTTAGAGATAGTTTCAGGATCTGGTTGATAATCTTCGAGGGCAAGCAGTTTGATGGCTTTCTCCTCTAGTTCCGTGCGCGGTAAATAGCAATGACCATCTTCGGCGGCTTCCCCTAAACAGTGAAAGATACCCGCAATGCTGCGAAACTCTGAACTAACTTCAATGCCGATATTCCGAGCGATTTGGTCAGCCGTAAAGAAACCAATACCATAGATATCCGTCGCCAGTTGATAGGGATTTTCGGAAACAGTCTGAATGGAATCATTACCATAATGCTTAAAAATCTTGACTGCATAGGTGGTGGATACTCCATGTCCTTGCAGAAATACCATGACCTCCTTAATCGCCTTTTGCATCTCCCAAGCTGTTTTGATCATCTTCACTCGTTTCTTGGCAATACCAGGAACTTCAATCAGACGGTCAATCTCATTTTCAATGATGTCAAGGGTATCCAAGCCAAAATGAGTGACGATGCGTTTAGCGGTGACTGGTCCCACGCCTTTAATCAAACCACTGCCCAGATATTTCTCAATTCCTGTAATCGTGGCGGGTTTGGTTTCACGGTATTGAGTGACTTGGAATTGGTCACCAAACTTAGGATGCGATCGCCATGTGCCTTCTAGGGCAAGAGTCTGTCCTGCTTGGATATTGGCAAAGTTACCGACTACGGTGATTAGGTCTTGAGCCTTGGGTACTTTTAGCCGCGCTACGGTATAGCCTGTCTCTTCGGAGTGAAAGGTGAGGCGTTCGATGATGCCTTGGAGGTAGTCGATGTTGTCAGGCATAAGCCATAAGGACGGATAAATGTAGCGATCGCTTTACCATTTATATAGCAATTTTGATTTCGTTGTAGGTAAATAGCGATTTCCCCAATCCCGCGACATCACAAGGTGCTGCGAATATTAGCTAAAAATAGCCAGTTATCTATTGCATAGTGAACAGCAAGAAAATAAGCAAAGTCATGTAATTAAATTTAGAGAAATATATTTATCTAAAAATCAGTTTAATTTATTGTTTTTGGTAATCTGTTTGTATCACTCAAAGTTTCTAGTAGTATGGAATCTAATCGATTTCACAAATTTTAAAACAGGGGTGTTTTATGGTGAACAAGGCGGGAAATTTTAAAAAGGTGGCTGAAGTGGGTGAGGCAGTTAGTTCTTCTATGGCGGCTGTTGACTCTTTTCAGACTCTCATTGAGGCAAAACTGAAACAGGAAAATGAGCAGAAAAAAGCAAAACCTAAAGTTGATGAATCCAAATCCGTCTAGAGTCTTACGCTTGTTTGCCGAAACTCAAGACCGTTTGTATGATGGTGACACTATCAAGAAAATGATTAGCCAAATCGCCAAGCATACTAAGGATCGTAAGATTATTGTGAACTGCGAGGCGATCGCTGATTTATTGCAAATTGAGTTTGAGCAGACTTTTCTCAGAAATGATGTCAATCAACATAATGACGCAGTTAGGAAGCTTCAAAATCATGTTACTTGGGTTCATGAAAAGTACAAGGAGGTTAAACCCTTCTTAGAAAATTGCGATCCTATTTGGTATACAAGATTGCAAGAAGCTACAGATGCTCAGTTAGCAAGGCTTAGTCAGTTAGTTTCTCTTTTGAGTGCTGTTCCTGATATTTGCGATCTGGATGGTAATGTCATCAGACCGAATGATTTGGTTACTTATCCCAGTAAAGATCAAGAGGATAGAGTGTATGACCATTATGGAATTGTAAGAGCAACTCCGCATGGTTATACTGTCGCTCATTTCTTTACGGGTGAGACTATCAGACCAGAGGGGCGGATCGCTGAGGTGGGAATTGGCTATGTTCATTTCACTCCTTACAAAGCAGAGTGGCTTTTTAAAGAGCGTCCTGAATCTATGTCTGACAGCCAAATCGAGGCGCGTATTCACGAGTCAAGGCAGAAGTTTATAGATGCTAAGGATAAGCTATGGAATAAGCTGCTTTATAACTGTGAGCATTGGGCTAGAGAAATGGTTTACGGTGAGGCTAGGTCAATTCAAGTCGAGAATTTACGAGCCAAGAAAGTTGTTTAATTAAATTTTTTCCGTTTATTCACTATATTTTTAGAAGTTTGGAGCATATTTTATGTGGTGGTTTTTAATTCCTTTTGGTATTGGCATAGCATCTTCGATAGCAAAAGAAACGAGATTATTGAATGATCCAAATAAGTGGTATGGATTGATGGAATGCAACAAGTGTGGCTATGAATGGAAATCGCGAAAAAATACCCCTCCTGCTAGATGCCCGAATTGCTCCTCAAAAAATATTGATCAAGTTTTAGGCTAGTACTTGTAGCCACTTGATTTATTTGCAATTTAGTACCCTCAGTTAAGAAAATAGAACTACGCGAAAACCTATATCAGAGTCTCTGTCAGCAGCAGGATAATAACCACGATAACCAGATCGGCAATTATCAGTGTAGCGATTCCAACCACCACCACGAACGGCTTGGCGATCTGAGTCTTCGCTAGTTAATAAATCTGCTTGACACCATTCCCAAACATTGCCGTGCATATCGTATAGCCCCCATTTATTTGGAAGCTTATTTCCTACTGGGTGCGGATTCTGTCCTGAATTATCGCCATACCAAGCATATTTATCTAATTCTTTATCATCATCACCAAAATAATACTTTGTTCTTGAATCTGCTCGACACGCATACTCCCACTCAGTTTCACTTGGAAGTCTGATCTTTCGTCCTGTGAGTCTTGATAGTTGCTTACAGAAAACCACTGCATTCTTCCAAAATACGCTATCTACAGGTAATTGAGCGTCACCTTTAAATTTTGATGGATTGCTGCCCATTACTGCTTGATATTGTGCTTGCGTAACTGGATATTTTCCCATCCAAAACTCTTCATCGAGGTTAATCTCACGACCTCCATCCATAATTAGTTGACCACTTGGAATCTTTACAAGTTCCAGTTTTTGGCTATTTGGTAATTCTAAAATAATTCCAGCAGAGTCTCTTCGATATTGAGATAATACTAATGGCTGAGTTGGTATAGATACTTGAGACAGCAAAATGTCTCTTTGTTGTTTCGGTATCAGAATTTCTAATATTTCTTTCGCAGACAATCGTAGTTTCGGGGCATCTACCAAGCAATTCTGAACAATCGAATCAAAAAGCTGAGGTAAATCCCCTTTAATCTTGATATTCATTTTCCAAATATCCGTCACCCCATCAAACGGCAACGCCCCCGTCAGCATTTCCACAATCATCACACCCAAAGACCAGATATCCCAAGCAGGAGAAACCTTCATTGGTGCATCTTCCGAATAAGCAGCATAAACCTCTGGCGGCATATAAATTGGTGTCCCCGTGAAGCTAGTCGTCATCGTGCCACTTTCTCGCCCCATCTGCCGCGCAATTCCAAAATCTGAGATTTTCCAAACATTCCCCACCCGCAACACATTTGCAGGTTTCAGATCCCGATGCGTTACCGACTGACCATGCAAATAGACAAGTCCCGAAGCGATCGCCTCAACAATCTCCCTCACCTCAATAGCTGGTAAAACCCTCGATGCTTGCAAATAATCCTCTAGTGTTCCACTTGCAATCTCCATCACCAGACCAAAACAGTCATAATCAAACATCGAATGCTTTAACCGTCCCTCCTCAGAAGTGATGCAATTAATCAAATTAGGATGCTTCAACCTAATCGCCGTTACTAACTCCTTAGCAATAATATCCGAAGGCATCTTATCTTTCCGAATCGCCTTAATTGCTACTTCCTGAATTTTTGTACCACCCACCAACTCATCCGCCAAAAACACCGCACCAAAAGCCCCAGCCCCCTTAAACTCCTTCAAATAATACTTATGATTGAAGTAAGTCTTCTCAAAAATCTTGTAAAGCTCGTTATCCATGTAAATGCTTGCAGTGGCTAGATTACTGGTTGATCAGGTGGCACAAATCAAATATAGCTCACCAATAAGCCACATATCAAAAATTTTAAGATTAGAGCGTAATGTTGTAGCGATCGCCCAAAGCTTACTTCAAAAAACAGCCCAACCACTCAATCAAGAAATGCACCTGCTTATCCCCAGGCAGAAGAGCCAGACTCGTGATTTTAATTTTGCCCTTCTCAAAAGAGAAACGATAATAGAACTCAATCGGAATCTTCGCATGAAGCAACTCCCAAAGCGAATCCGTCAGCTTCGATTCCAGAAACAGATCTCGCCCATTCTCTGAAGCATAAATGCGAAACACCCCAACCTTACGCGCCACCAACTTCAGTTCCATCACCCTGAGCAATACCTGCGTTTCTTCAGGCAAAGCCCCATACAACCCCTCCCAAACCGCAGCCAACTTGAGAATCTCCTCCTTCGACTTCACCTTCGCCAAAGTCAAATAAGCATTAATCTTCGTCTCATTATCCGCCATATAACTATCAGGAATAAAAGCCACCAAACGCGGTAACTGAAGCTCAGTATCCGCAACTTCAGGCAAAATCTTCCCCCGTAACTCATTGATATATTCCTGAAGCAAATCCATGTACAGCGCAAAGCCAATCACATCCGCCTGACCCGATTGCTCCTCTCCCAAGAGATCCCCCAATCCACGAATCTCCATATCGCGCATCGCCAGTTGATAGCCCGAACCAAGCTGACTAAACTCCTGAATCGCATCCAATCTCTTCTTCGCCGCATCCGTCAACTCAAGATTAGGAGGATACAGCAAATAGGCATGAGCCTGAATCCCTGCCCGACCAACGCGACCACGCAATTGATAAAGTTGCGCTAAACCCAACTTATGAGCATCCTCAATCACAATCGTATTCACACGCGGAATATCCAAACCCGCCTCAATAATCGTGGTACAGAGGAGAATATCCGCCTCATTGTTATTAAAAGCAACCATCGCCGCCTCTAACTCCGACTCCTGCATCTGTCCATGAGCGATCGCTAATCTCACATTCGGCAACATGGCTTGCAAAGAAACAGCGATCGCCTCAATCCCCTCAATGCGCGGCACGACATAAAACACCTGACCACCACGATCTAACTCATGGCGAATCGCCGTTTTCACCAGTGACGCATCATAAGCAGACAAATGGGTTTGAATCGATCGCCTCGAAGGAGGAGGAGTCGCAATCACACTCATTTCCCGCACCCCAGAAAGCGCCGCATAGAGAGTACGCGGAATTGGCGTAGCACTCAAAGTCAACAAATCCACATCCCCCTTCATCGCCTTGATTTTCTCCTTCTGCAAAGTCCCAAAGCGTTGCTCCTCATCAATCACCAGCAAACCCAAATCGTGAAACTCCACATCCTTAGACAAAAGTTGATGCGTACCGACAATGACTTGTACCTTACCATCCGCAACTTCTTGTAAAACCTGCTTGCGCTCCTTCGCAGGGCGAAACCGATTTACAATATCTACAGTGAAGGGATAAGCCGCAAACCGAGTTTGGAGCGTATGAAAATGCTGTTGCGCCAGAATCGTGGTGGGAGCTAACAGAGCTATTTGCTTACCCGCACAAACCGCCTTAAAAATTGCTCTTACCGCCACCTCTGTTTTACCAAAGCCGACATCACCACAAACCAGCCGATCCATTGGGCGATCGCTTTCCATATCTTGCTTCACATCTTGAACAGCTTTGACCTGATCGGGTGTGAGTTGATAGGGAAAAGAATCCTCCATCTCCTGTTGCCAATCGGTATCGGTTGGAAAAGCATAGCCGACTAAATTGGCGCGGCGGACATAGAGTTGGAGTAAATCCCTTGCTAACTTGTAAATCTCTTTTTGGCATTTGCTGAGAGCGTTATCCCACGCCTTTGTGTTGGCGATGCTATTTAACTTAGGAGGCTTATTAGAAGCACTGCGATAGCGGGAGAGAATCTTCTCATTCTCTGGTGCGATCGCCACCGCAGTCTTACCATCAGCAAACTCAACGATGTAATGCGGTTGCTTTTCTCCTTTCACTTCAATGGTTTCAAAGCGCGTAAACCTACCAATTCCATACTTACGATGCACGACATAATCACCAACATTTAGTTCGTCAGGATTAACTGACTTAGCAGAAGTTATGTGTGAGGGATGCACAAAAGTTGGCGAGGCTAATAGTTGCTGTCCGAATAACTCGCGATCGGTTAGGAGAGCTAGATTACAACTAGGCAAAACAAAGCCTTGCATCTCCATCAGTCCCGAATATTTCAAAATCACAGGCTTACCAGCTTTCTGAATTCGCGCAATTGACTGTAAATCATCATGATCACTGACAAAGTTAGCAATGCAGTCATATTCCTTGAGTAAAGTTGCCACGCGCAAAGGTTGAGCCGAAATCAGCGTGACTTGATATTCCGATTTGAGATATTCACGAATGAGCGCTGCAATCTGGTCAAACTGATGGGGAACTATGGGAATAGCGGCACTGGCAAAATCAAAAATATTGGCTTTGGGTTTAAGCGATCGCTCGCTAAGTTGAAGCATCTGAAACTTCTTCGCCTCAGTCATGCATTTAGCAAAGTCCCAATGCAGTTTCGGTGTATCGGCTTGCGATTGATTTTGATAAAGTTCATCCGCCGCTTCGTACCAGCGATCGCCATAGCTCTGACATTGTTCGGGTTCATCAAGGTTGACAATGAAGTTCTTGGGTAAGTAATTCAGTAATGTGGCTTTGTGAGCAGAAACAAACTCATGCAAATCGACAGGAGCGATCGCTATGCTGGATAGGTCAGTGAAGCTTTTGGGATTAGTGGGGTCAAATTCTCTGATTTTCTCGACAGTGCCACGATTGCAACTTAGGCGCACAGGTAGATTTCGATTAACTGGAAAAACCTCAAAACTAAATCCTTTGTGGCTCCATTGTTTTGATTCTTTTACTTCTTTGACTTCTTCATATCCCAATCTTGCCAGAGCCACGGCAAGTAATTTAACCGATTGCAAATCGCCGATATTGAGATAGATGCTATGTTTTTGGAAGGATTGAGTGGATGGTAGATGGGGCTGTAGCGCTTTAATGGTGGTAGCGATCGCTAGGTTAGGCTGTGGTTTGGCAAGCAATTCTGCTAATATCTCAATCCTTGTCCAAGCGGTTTCTAAATCGATTTGGCTAGATTCGTAGGGAAATGTATCAAGGGGAGGGTATAGATAGACTCGCCATGACATGGACTGGAGTTGTAAAGCCCATCGGGTTGCTTCTTCGACGGTGGCGGTGACGATGAGTAATGGTTTGGTTTGTTGTTGGCATAGGTGGGTGCTAACCAGTCCTTTGCCTAAGCGAGATAGTCCTGATAGGGATATGCTTTTAGCTGTTTTGAGTTTCTCGCCTATTTTTGTGGCGATTTGCGATCGGGCTATGTTCTCTAGGACTGCTGTGAAGGTCATGGGTATAGTCATGAATAGACTAATTCAGGTTCATTGATAAGGCGTAATAGCTTGACAGTTTCGATTGTTTCCATGGCGAAGGTATTGCCTTTCTTATCGGTAAAGTCGATTAGGAATGCTTGGTCATCAAAGGACATTAAAACTGTTCCCATTTGTCCCCGTCGCAGTAGGATTTGCTGATGAGTGATTTTATGCGTAGCGATCGCATGTTCGATTAAAGCAACAAGGTCATATTCATGGATGTCGTTCATAGTTGTTTTTCTAATCAATAGGGTAATTTCATTGGTTATGTTTTGAAAATTGTGGGTTGTGCTTATTTTAGCAAGGTTGTTATAGGCGATCGCCAAATCTATATTTGACTTATTATATAAAATTTTGTATAATTTGCTAGTATTTTAGATATATGTAAAAAAATATGTCGATCAAGTTTTACGAAAGTCCGTTTCATGCGATCGAGGAGCCTGAAGTCGCTAGTAAGTCGGTTTTGAAGGCTGACTTGACGATTATGATTCGAGACATAATTGAGAATAGAGGTTGGACACAAAAGGAAGCGGCTGAAAGGTTGGCGGTTACTCAGCCGCGTGTGTCGGACATTGTGAATGGAAAAATTGATAAATTTACTTTGGATATGCTGTTTTCAATGTTAGATAAGCTCGGA
>NZ_JAYGIF010000070.1:0-16845 GCF_034931345.1 Pseudanabaena sp. CCNP1317
CTTCACAGAAGATTCGCGTGATATCCAAGTGCGATACGATACTGTTCATATTGCTGAGGCTTTTAGTTTGTCAAACCTAGTCTCAGCTTTTCTTTTGCTTTTGTCTACTCCGTCGAACTGACGTTTGGTTAGGATTGCTATAGGAGATAGATGGCAGATACAAATAACGTATTTTGGTATATTTAACTCAAATTTTGGGCATAATTGCTGATAAGCAACCTTGCAATCAACTTGCAATCAAAATGTTTAAGTATTGGCAAACTCTATCCAGTGTCCTAGTAACCACTTTATTTCTGTTGGGATCTGGTGGTTGGATTAACTTAATTAATTTAGATGTGGCGATCGCGCAAACATCATCGCGCTCTGTCCGCGATCAAGACATTGAACGTCTAAGGCGCTCAGGGCAACGCTGGATTGAAATTCGCCTGCGTAGTCAGCGCCTATTAGCATGGCAAGGCAATCGACTCGTTTATGCAGTAGTTGTATCTACTGGCAAAAGTGCTACACCTACCCCTAAAGGTATTTTTAACGTTCAAACTAAATACCCTACAGCGAGAATGCAAGGCGAAGACTACAACATACCTGATGTTCCCCATGTGATGTACTACAGTGGACATTATGCTATTCATGGGGCATATTGGCATCGTAGCTTTGGGATTCCGATCAGTCGTGGCTGTACGAATGTTGCGCCTGATCATGCGGCTTGGCTTTACCGATGGGCTTCTGTGGGTACACCTGTGGTCGTGCGTTAATTTGCTAAATAAAACTTAACGAGCTAGAAATAGACAGAGGCGAGCGCCTCGCAGTAACCTAGAGGAGATATCTGTAATCATTTTATTTTTCACATTACAGTCTTTAGGAATAAGGATAAAACTATGGCAGTTGCACGTGGTTCTAAGGTTCGCATTTTGCGTAAAGAGTCTTACTGGTATCGCGAAGTCGGTACTGTGGCTTCCGTTGATAAGAGCGGCATCATTTACCCAGTGATCGTTCGTTTCGACAGCGTAAACTACTCCAATATCGCAACTAACAACTTTGCGATCGATGAAGTCGAAGAAGTCGCCTAGATTCTTCTAACTCAAAACCCAAAAAGAAGAAGGGACGCTTTGCGCCCCTTCTTCTTTTTATGGATCTGAAAACTATTTTTTACTTTTTACTTTTTACTTGCCAAATGCCCGAATTACCAGAAGTTGAGACAGTCCGTATCGGTTTAAATGAAAATACACTAGGCTGGCTGATTGAAGGCGGTGAGGTATTGCTGCCCCGTGCGATCGCCTATCCTGATCAGCCACAGGCTTTTTTAGATGCTTTGATTGGGGCAGAGTTTATCGAGTGGCAGCGCCGAGGGAAATATTTAATCGCACAACTTTCACAGGGACATCAATTAGGGGTGCATTTACGGATGACGGGGAGCTTGCTTTGGTGCGATCGCGATACGGCTGTGGGTAAACATACAAGGGTGAGATTGTTTTTAAAGGAAAAAGGAAAAAGGAAAAAGGGAAAAAACAGGGGATTGAAGGAGTTACGGTTTGACGATCAGAGGACTTTTGGCAAACTTTGGGGGGTTCCATCGAATACAGCTACAGAATCGATTATTACAGGTTTGCAAAAGTTAGGTTTGGAACCTTTTGATATTGAGTTTACACCAGAGCATTTGGGGGTAAAGCTAAGTCGTAGTGGTCGCCCAATTAAAACGGTGTTACTTGATCAAGAAATCGTTGCTGGGATTGGAAATATCTATGCTGATGAATCGTTATTTCTTGGTAAAATCCATCCTCAAAAAGCAGCAAATTCTCTAAATTCAGAACAGGTCAAAGCTTTACATCAAGGAATTATTCGTTCTCTTAGCGACGGCATTGCCAAGGGTGGAACAACTTTTAGTTCTTTTCAAAATGTAGCAGGTTTAAAGGGAAACTATATTGATACGGCTTGGGTGTTTCGACGTACTGGACAGCCTTGTAATATCTGTGGCACAGTAATTTCACGGATCAAGCTGGGAGGGCGATCGACACACTTTTGCACCCAATGTCAGAGCTTATAGCGAGAATGTCAATCTTTGCGAAGCTTAGTGAATAAATGTAATGCCTTACAAATATAGTGCTTTCATAGTCGCTATAATTATGAAGTATCAAGGCTTTCAATAAGTTGTCTATACCAAATATAAAGCTTTGACAGCAAAACTTATGCTTCGATAAATTATCGAAATTATATTGATTAAGATTTAAGGTTTCAAATACGATCCATGCACTGATCTAATCGTTAATTTGGTTAGGGAGTTAAATCATCATGACTAGCTCAATTTTTGCCTCGGAAACATCTAGAAATGTTCCTAAAGAGCAGGCTTTAATACTTTGGTTTGAAGAAGTGGGAATTGCTGACATTCCCCTTGTGGGTGGAAAAAATGCTTCGTTGGGAGAGATGATTCAGCTACTACAACCTAAAGGAGTAAATGTTCCTAATGGATTTGCGACTACAGCCTATGCATTCCGTTATTTTATTGAGAAGGCTGGATTAGAAGCAAAACTGCGCGAACTCTTCGTCGGTCTCAATATTGAGGACATGAATAACCTGCGCGATCGCGGTCGAATGGCAAGAGCCTTGATGCTCAGCACGCCATTTCCTGACGATCTGCAAATGGCGATCGCCATGTCCTACAAAAAACTATGCAGTCTCTACGGTTCAGAAGAAGATACTGATGTGGCTGTCCGTTCCAGTGCTACCGCCGAAGACTTGCCTGATGCCAGTTTCGCGGGACAACAGGAAACCTATCTCAATGTTTATGGTGCGAATGAAGTTGTCGATGCTTGCCATCGCTGCTTTGCCTCACTATTCACTGATCGCGCCATTTCCTACCGCACCATCAACGGCTTCGATCATTTCGATATCGCGCTCTCCGTCGGCGTACAAAAGATGGTACGTTCTGACCTCGCCTCCTCTGGAGTAATGTTCTCCATCGACACCGAGACAGGCTTCAAAAATGCAGCGTTAATCACGGCAGCTTATGGTTTGGGTGAGAACGTGGTGCAGGGTGCAGTCAATCCCGATGAGTATTTTGTTTTCAAACCAACTCTCAAACAAGGCTTCCGTCCTATTCTCGAAAAACGTCTCGGGACAAAGGAAATCAAGATGGTCTATGACATTGGCGGCGGTAAGCTGACCAAGAATATTCCTGTCCCCGTTTCCGAACGAGTCAAGTTTGCAATTACCGATGACGAAATTCTCAAACTCGCAGAATGGGCTTGCATTATTGAAGATCACTATTCAGAAGTACGCGGTAAACTATCACCGATGGACATTGAATGGGCTAAGGATGGTAAAACTGGCGAATTGTTTATCGTTCAAGCCCGTCCCGAAACCGTTCAGTCGCAAAAGTCAGGCAACATTCTCAAGAACTACAAACTAAATGGCTCTAGTGAAATCTTGATTACAGGTCGTGCTGTAGGCGAAATGATCGGTCAAGGTAGCGCCAATGTGATTCTAGAAGTTCACAATATTGATGATTTCCAAGCAGGGCAAGTGCTAGTCACCAATAAGACTGACCCAGACTGGGAACCAATCATGAAGAAGGCTAGTGCGATCGTCACCAATCAAGGTGGACGCACCTGCCACGCGGCGATCATTGCAAGAGAGATGGGTATTCCTGCGATCGTTGGCTGCGGAAATGCTACAGGCTTGATCAAAACTGGACAAGAAGTCACCATCTCCTGTGCTGAAGGAGAAGAAGGTAAAGTCTATTCAGGGCTAGTTTCCTTTGAAATAATCGAAACTTCCCTTGATAATTTACCCAAACTCTCCACCAAAATCTTGATGAACGTGGGCAACCCCGAAGAAGCATTTGGATTATCTTCCATTCCCTGCGATGGCGTTGGCTTAGCGCGTATGGAATTTATCATTGCCAACCACATCAAAGCGCATCCTCTCGCCCTGATGAACTTCGACACCCTCGAAGACAAAGCCGCAAAATGGGAAATCTCGCAACTGACAGCACGCTATGAAAACAAGGCTGATTTCTTTGTAGATAAGCTGGCGCATGGTATCGGCACGATCGCCGCTGCATTTTATCCCAAGCCCGTTGTCGTGCGGATGTCTGACTTCAAGAGCAATGAGTACGCTAATCTGCTCGGTGGTCGCGCCTTTGAACCCACCGAAGAAAACCCGATGATCGGATGGCGTGGCGCATCCCGCTACTACGATCCTAAATATCGCGAAGCCTACGGTTTAGAATGTCAAGCCCTCAAGCGCGTCCGCGATGACATGGGCTTAACCAACGTGATTCCGATGATTCCTTTCTGTCGCACTCCTGAAGAAGGTCGAAAGGTGCTTGCAGAGATGGAAAAACATGGCTTGAAGCGTGGTGAAAATGGTTTGGAAGTCTATGTGATGTGCGAAATCCCTAGTAACGTTATCTTAGCGGATGAGTTTTCACAGGTCTTTGATGGCTTCTCCATCGGCTCCAATGACCTCACTCAGTTGACTCTTGGGTTAGATCGTGATTCTGCCCTTGTTGCCCATATTTTCGATGAGCGCAATGAAGCAGTTAAGTCCATGGTTCGCACGGTGATTCAAAAGGCTAAGGCAAATCATCGCAAGATTGGCATTTGTGGTCAAGCTCCGAGCGATTATCCTGAGTTTGCTAAGTTCCTTGTCGAGCAAGGCATTGACTCGATCAGCCTCAATCCTGATTCTGTCTTGAAGACAATGCTCGAACTCGCAAAAAAATAAAAAAGTGACACTAAGAGGCACTATTCTATTTTTTTAGCAGCAGTTTCCAAAAGCTTGAGATTGTTCCGCCAACTTTGCAAGCGGAACAGTATTTTCAAACGAGCTTTAAGGAAAACGTTGAAAGCTTTGTAAAGCTTTCAACGTTTTCCTTCCTTGGTTTAGTTTTGAGGGCAAAGTGCTGTGAATGCTAACACAACGTCAGTTCGACGAAAGCGAGAAATGGTAAGAATCGCTTAGCGATTCTTACCATTTTTTGCCATTTGCGACGTGCGAAGCAATCCGCAAATGGCTATATCGAACTCACGTTAAAACAAACGAAATGGAAGTAGTCGAGATGCTTTGAAACGATCAATTTCGGCATCCATTTGGGTAGCAATTTCCTCATTACTCTTTGAAGGTATTGCCGAAGAATGCAAAACATTAAGCTTTAGCGTTACCTGCTTAACCATTAGTTTCTGAGCATCAACGTCGATATCCATATGCAAGGTATTATTACTGCCAAGAATTTTAGCTAGTTCACGTTCTACAAAAGATTCGGTTACATTCTCAAGAGTGTTATTGATGAGGTCGCGATTTCCTAAGAGAGAATCTTGTAGTAAATTCTTTAAGTCGCCAAACTTTGATAACTGTACCAATTTGTCAGCGATCGCTAAGAATTTAGGATCAATTACTTGCGCTAATGCGCTATTCCAATTAAATTTTGATTCTATCTGCCGAATTAGAGATTCAGCTTCTGATTTACGCAGTTGGGCATTCTCAACTAATGGGAGAATAGATAAAATTGTCTCTGGCAGTAAATTCTGGATTTGATTGGGATGAACCTTCCGCGCATAGGCTTTAAGGGTATTGAGTACTTGATCTTCTAAAGAATGCCTCCATTGGTTTACTTCTTGTGCCAATGTGTCAGTAGTTGCATCAGTAACAGAAGATAGAGGTTCTGATTGAAACTGATTGACTACATGCTGAATTAAAGCTTCAGCTTGATTAGACTCGATCTTGATGCTACTTCCTTGTTTTTGTTGAAAGGTGAAAATTGAACTTGCGATCGCTAGGATCTCTTCAGGGGAATTCGAGGTGTCAAAACGGTTTACATAGGCATGGAGACTATTTAACAGCGATCGCTCTGCATCAATACTCATCAAGGGATACCCTAAAGAAATTCCTTCACTATAGCAAAATCAAAACCAAAAAAATGGAGGTGGTGCTAAGCACCACCTCCATTTTTTTGGTTTTGATAAGAGTTCTACGATTCAACAAAATCCGATGTTGCCATCGTCGGATTTTTGTTGTATAGACGAGATTCAAGGCTATAAGCCTTAAAATAGAAGAAGTGTTTAATTGCTTGATCAAACCCACAATGAATTTGACTTTTTCTTCATCACAGATATTGTTATACGGTATTGCGATCGCGGCGGGACTGGTGTATTTGCCTTATATTCTTGTTGCCTACGGACGATTGAGCGTTGGCTACGATGTAAATGCTCCAAGAGCAATGTTTGATCGCTTGCCTGACTATGCCAAACGGGCCACATGGGCGCACCAAAATTCCTTTGAAGTATTTGCCTTATTTGTGGCGGCGGCTCTTACTACCTATGTTAGTGATGTCGCTTCCGAGCAAACTTCGCTTTATGTGTTTGTTTTTTTAGCAGCGAGATTTTTATTTAGTTTGTTTTATATTCTCGACTTGCCTTGGTTGCGATCGCCAATGTGGGCAATCAGCATGGTTTGCATTGGCGGATTATTTTCAGCAAGTCTTTTATAGCAACGCAAATGGCGAAAAATGGCAAGAATCGCTTAGCGATTCTTGCCATTTTTCGCTTTCGTCGAACTCACGTTTAATTATGGTGAACTACTTAATACCAATGCTCAAAAGTGTTGCAACACTTTCGTGCATTGGCATTACAATCAATTACTCTCAGCAATAAAAAAAGCGCAAAGCACCTTTTTTTATTGTTGAGATTGTCGATTGATTTGGGCGATCGCTAATTTTGCGAGTACTCGCACTGCTTCTTGCTCATCATTTAGCAATGGTTGTAAAGAGTTGATTACACTCGAATTCCCAATCTTCCCAAGGGAATTAATGGCTGCTTTCCGAACACCAAGGTTAGAATCTTGTAGAGCCAAAATTAGATGAGGAATCGCTTTAGGGTATTCAACTTGCCCAAAAGCCGCCGCTGCTTCAGTGCGAATAATTGGCTCAGGATCAGTGAGCGCAGAAATAAGGATATTGCAAGACTTCTCATCTAGCTGCTCTTGGGCAACGTGACCAAGTGCGCCAATGACAGCACAGCGCACATCTAGGGATTCGGAATTCAAAGCTTTATATAGATGTTCCGCCGCATCAGCACCAATAAATGCTAAAGCCCATGCAGCTTGCCCTTTAATATCTTGGGGTTGCTCAGGTGATTCCAAGATCCCTAACAAGGCTGTAGCCGAAGCCTCTCCAGTTCTAGCTAAGGCTCCCGCCGATGAACTTCTTACAACGGTATCTGGATCGTTGAGAAAGGAATTAAGTAAGATTGGTACAGCACTGGGATCAGAAATAATTGTCAGAGTTTTAGCTGCTGCTCTTCGTAAGACGACATTGGGATGATTGGTAAGCGCTTCTGTTAGAAATGGAGTGGCTAATTCACCAATTTCACCGAGGGTTTCCGCAAATCTGAGTCTGACCATCCCTCTAGGGTCACCCAATCCTTCAATCAATTGAGAGATGAGTTGGCGATCGCTATTGTCGAAAGTACCGAGGGAAATTTGATCGTTTACCTGCTGAATCAGAATATCGTTAGCGGATTGAATATCTAGAACTGGATTATCCATTGTTAAATGTAGATAAAATTTCTGCAATTATGATGGGCGGTGCGAAGTATCGCCCATCGTAATCTATACGTTTAGCGAAAAATTTTTAAGCTTTACTTTGTTGTTGACGCAGTGACTGAAGAGTGGCATCAATTTTGGCTAAGTTTGGCTCTAAGGTTGCTAAAGCCTGATTCTTCATGATTTTAGCGCGTTGGGCGGTAGCTAGCGTTTCATTTACAATTCTTTCACGATACTGCTCTAACTCAGAAATCATCTCTGCTAATTCTTGAGGTGTTGCCTCTGCGATCGAGGTCAATTCTGGAACATCAAACATATTTGTTAAACTGCCTAAAAAAAATTAATAAAAAATATAAACCTAATTTTCTCAGATTTCGACACAATTTTGGCACAAATATTGTAGTAAGCAGCAATTCTCAATATGAAATCAATTTTATTGTTGCCAGCGCCGAAGGTGCTAAGTACCTGTGCAGAATAAATTACCCAAACCCGTAAAGTTGCGCCCCGCAGGGGCGCAACTTTACGGGTTTGGGTTTGTAATTAATTATGCCCATCTACTTAGCAAAAATAAAATCAATTTTTTGAAAGCTCGCCAACGGCGAACTTTCAAAAAATTGATTTTATTTTAATAATGAGAATTGCTATGTAGTAAGAGAATCCAAAAAAACTTTCCAAAGCACCATGCTTTTTTGAGGGACTTTAGTTAATTTTTGCTTTGAATGCGCTTAATAGCTTCAAACATCTCACTATCAGAGACTATCTGCTGACGTTGAGTAAGCTTAAATTCTTCAACGCGATCGCCCAGTGTTTTCTCTGCGGTAGTTCCTGTGTCTTCTGAAGTTTGCCAATTAAACAATCGATCTAAACCTTCTAGAGGGGCGAATGAGACGTTATTCTCTGTAAACCGTAATAACTGCATACTCCCACCACCAACAGTAGGGGAATTGGTCTGTCGCATATCCATGAGAATTTGCTGAGCAGGTGACAAGTCCCTAGGTTGACTAGCACCAATAGTCACTTGAGCGTTAATACTTGCTGCATCTAAGGAAAATACAGAACCAGCGATCGCCAATAATCCTAAAACTTTGAATGAAGCCATTTACATACCCCGAAATTTTACATGGTGATACACAACATGAAACATTTCTCTAATCCCATAATTAAATCTAACATTCTAGGTGTTTAGACACAGATAAATGTCAGAAAGTTCACATAAAGTAAGCCTAAATATAGCCATTTGCGGCGTGCTTTGCACGCCGCAAATGGCTATATTAGGCTTACTTTATATCAGCCTCAAAACGCCAAAGTCGGATTTGGTTGCTATAGTATCGATAGGCTTCGATTATTTGATAAGTTTGTTAAGCAATCGGGTTAAGCAATCGACAAGTAGATTTTAGTAACGACACCATGCTAGAGACGGTAAGTGAAGCAGAGCAACCACAGGATTTGTCCACACAACCTATTGAGGACGTAAATGAGTCTGCGATCGCCATTGTCGATCCTCCTGTTGATGACGATCTCGAATCTATTGAAGATGTCGAGATGTCCCTGTTCGATCATCTGGAAGAACTGCGATCGCGAATTTTCTATGCCTTAATTGCCATTTTTGTGGCGATCGTTGGTTGCTTTGCCTTCGTCAATAAAATTGTCGCTCTATTAGAAATTCCTGCTCAAGGAGTGAAATTTTTGCAACTTGCCCCTGGGGAATACTTTTTTGTATCGATCAAAGTTGCTGGCTATAGCGGCTTACTAGTAGCAAGTCCTGCGATCTTGTACCAAATCGTGCGATTTATCTTGCCAGGACTAACACGTAAGGAAAAACGCGTGATCGCGCCGATTGTCTTTGGCTCTAGCATTTTATTTGTTTTAGGGATTGTATTTGCTTACGAGTTGCTAATCCCTGCCGCCCTCAATTTCTTTATCAGCTATGGCGGTGACGTAGTTGAGCAGTTTTGGTCAATTGATCGCTATTTTGAATTTGTACTGTTGCTGTTATTTAGTACAGGGCTAGCATTCCAGATTCCTGTAATTCAAGCACTATTAGCAATGACTGGTATTGTCAACTCGGCAAGAATGCTCGCAGGTTGGCGCTATGTTGTTCTTGGCGCAGTGATCCTTGGCGCAGTCCTGACCCCATCAACCGATCCGATGACTCAAAGTTTATTGGCGGGTGCTGTGGGTATTTTGTACTTTGGTGGCATTTTCTTAGTCAAAGCTATGGGTAAATAACCAATGAAAGTCTTCTGCTAGCAGACTTTCATAAAAATCGAAAATTTTAAATATGGAAAATCAAAATATTTTGATCTACGACACAACCCTTCGCGATGGGACTCAGCGCGAAGGGTTGTCCCTGTCTGTGGAAGATAAAGTACGCATCGCCGATCGCCTCGATCTCATGGGAGTCGCCTTTATCGAAGGTGGTTGGGCAGGCGCAAACCCTAAGGATGGCGAATTTTTTCGACGTATGCAGGAGTATCGTCTTAGTAGTGCCGAACTTGTGGTTTTCTGCTCGACCAGACGCGCAGGAATCAAAGCTCAGGACGATCCGATGCTCGTGCCAATTCTGGCGGCAGAAACTAAGTGGATCACTATTTTTGGTAAATCTTGGGATCTGCATGTGATTGAAGGCTTACGCACCACCCTTGAGGAAAATCTGGAGATGATCAGGGATACGATCGCTTATCTCAAAAGTTGCGATCGCCGCCTAATCTACGATGCCGAACATTGGTTTGATGGCTATAAACATAATCCTAACTATGCCATCCAAACCTTAAAAGCCGCCTTTAAAGCTGGAGCCGAATGGTTTGTCCTCTGTGACACTAACGGTGGCACGATGCCCGATGAAGTGGCGCAAATTACAGAAGTTGTGTATGACTCATTGCGTCAATGGGGTAGCAACTCACCGCAAATTGGCATTCATACCCATAACGATGCTGGCTTAGCTGTTGCCAATGCGATCACCTCTGTGCAATATGGTGCGACGATGGTACAAGGCACGATTAACGGCTATGGTGAGCGCTGCGGCAATGCCAATCTCTGCACCGTGATCCCCAATTTGCAGCTAAAAATGGGCTATGAATGCATCGCTCCTGCTAAGTTATCGCAACTTACCGAAGTCTCCCGTCAAGTCAGCGAAATCGTCAATCTTGCGCCCGATGACCATGCTCCCTTTGTCGGTGCTTCTGCCTTTGCCCATAAGGGTGGCATTCATGTCAGTGCCGTACAGCGCAATCCTCTGACTTACGAACACATCACTCCCGAAAGTATCGGCAACCATCGCCGTATCGTCATCTCTGAGCAAGCGGGACTCAGCAATGTGATCTCCAAAGTGGAAACCTTTGGTATTTGTCTACGTAAAGAAGATCCCGCCTGTCGGCAAATCTTGCAAAAGACTAAAGAACTCGAACAAATTGGCTATCAGTTTGAGTCAGCCGAGGCAAGTTTTGAATTATTAGTCCGCGAAGCTTTAGGCGATCGCCCCAAATTTTTTACAATCAGTAGTTTTCATGTTTACTGCACCACCGATGCTACCCACATTGATGGAGGTGTGAATTCTCAAGCCACAGTAAAGGTAATGGTCAAAGATGAAGAGCATCTCACCGCCGCCGAAGGTAATGGCCCCGTGGCGGCGCTTGATGTTGCCCTTCGCAAAGCCCTGATTAGCTTCTATCCTGAAATCGCGAATTTCTATCTCACCGATTATAAAGTACGGATTCTCAATAGTGATTCTGGAACTCAAGCAACCACTAGAGTCTTAATCGAATTCAGTAATGGCAAAAGGCGCTGGTCAACGGCGGGAGTATCAAACAATATTATCGATGCTTCTTGTAAAGCCCTTGGCGAAGGTATCGAGTATGGTCTGCTCTCCGCAGTGCGTTATACCAAAGTTTAAAAACTTTTGGGCAATGAAGTGCCGAGCGACGCTCGGCACTTCATTGCGTTTTTATATCTATAGCAAATAAGACCAGAAGCGAGTGGCGGCGCTTCGCGCCGCCACTCGCTTCTGGAGTTTAGTAACTTTTGCTTAGGATATAAAACCCAAATAAATGACATCTTTTTAAGGGGGGCTGGGGGGATCTAGACCATTCTTAAATGGGTTCTTAGGCGATCGCCTCTAATAACCTTATTAGCCAGTTATAAATTTTGAATAACCATTAAGCTTATGACCACAGTAGAACTTCGCCATCAAATTGATGAATATATCGATAGCCTATCCCCCGAAAGTCTGAGAGTATAGGGGTTTTCATTTTGTCTGCGGCAAAATGAAAACCCCTATATCAACAATGGTTGCGTCGGTAATAACTTAGACCTTGGTTAGCCAGTGATGATAGTCAGGTAAAAGCCCTTGAACAGCTTTACTGTATAAGTCGCGAAGCTTCTTGGTGATTTCGCCGATTGTGCCATCACCGACAGGACGATGATCAAAGCTGGTAATTGGAGCGAGTTCAGTTGCTGTACCCACAAAGAAAGCTTCATCGGCAATGTATAGCTCTGTGCGATCGATTGTGCGCGATACAGTTTCGATTCCTAATTCCTTAGCCGCTAACTCCATTACCGAACTACGAGTAATACCTTCGAGAATATTATCAGTAATCGAACTAGTGATTAGTTTTCCATCTCTTACTAAAAAGAGATTCATCGCACTCCCTTCAGCGACATGCCCTTCATTCGTTAGCACCACCACATCATCAAAACCAGAGGCATAGCCATCGGTCTTCGCAAGAGCAGTATTTACATATGCACCATTCACTTTTGCGCGAGCAGGAATTGCATTGTCATCTAAACGTCGCCATGAAGAAACACCGACTTTGATACCATTGCTTGTATCCAGATATCCATCCATCGGCACACTGAACAAACAAAAATCATCATGGGTATGAGGAACTTTGAGAATTGGTCCAATCCGAAGGTCAGACTTGTAAATAATTGGGCGGATATATGTAGCGGAGTTACACTGATTACGTTGGATTAACTCGGTCGTGAGATGAACCATCGTCTCCACATCAAGGGGATGTTGCAAGCCAATAATGCGGCAACTTTGGATGAGGCGTTGATAATGCTCTTCTAGGCGAAACGCCGCCATCCGATTTTCTTCTGGTAGCCAATACGCCTTAATTCCTTCAAAGACAGCCGTTCCATATAGAAATGCGTGGGTGCGGATACTGATTGTGGCATCTTCGAGGGGTACAAATGTCCCGCGTATATAGGCGTACTGTGAGGTCATGGTTTAAAACATCTTGATCAATTATTTTTCTATCATATAGCTAGGACAAATCAAAACCTAAAAATTAGTTACAGCACATCACACCCTAAATTACAAAATCAGAAATTAATTGTGGCGCTTAGCGCCACAATTAATTTCTGCCACGCCAGCCATGAGGACATTAAATCTGTGAACAATGTTGACTACCTTCGCATCAGTTTGATCGATCGCTGCAATTTTCGCTGCACCTACTGTATGCCTGAAGACTCAGAAGTCGATTATATTCAAGCGCAGGAAAGCCTCACTAATGATGAGTTAATTAGCTTAATTCAAGAGGTATTTATTCCCCTTGGCTTTAAAAAATTTCGGCTGACGGGCGGTGAGCCTCTACTGCGGCGAGATTTAGTACGTTTGGTGGGAGCGATCGCCAATTTACAGGGGGTAGAAGATTTGTCGATGACTACTAATGGTTTTTTGCTGGGGGAATTAGCAAAACCTTTATATGAAGCAGGTTTACGGCGAATAAACATTAGTCTCGATTCTCTCGATCGCGATGTGTTTCGGCAAATTACAGGACGCAATCTCTGGGAAAAAGTATGGGCTGGGATCTTAGCAGCCCATGCAGTGGGCTTTGAGCCACTCAAACTAAATGCGGTGGTTGTGCCAGATGTAAATGATCGTGAAATATTAGATTTAGCCGCCTTAAGCATTGATCGCAATTGGCATATTCGGTTTATTGAGTTTATGCCAATTGGTAATGACAGCTTGTTTACGCACAAGGGTTGGGTGGACTCAGCAACTCTGCGCCAACAAATCAGCGATCGCTACGGTCTAGAGGCTGGCAACTGCAAAGGTAATGGGCCCGCCGATGTATTTCAAATCCCCAATGCTAAGGGGACGTTGGGTTTTATTAGTCAAATGTCTGAATGTTTTTGCGATCGCTGCAATCGGATGCGGCTATCGGCTGACGGTTTATTGCGTCCATGTCTATTAAATGAAACGGGACAGATCGATCTGAAAACTGCATTGCGTCAGGGCAAAAATTTTGCGGAGCTAAGAATTGCGGTGCGCGATTTACTAAATCTCAAGGACGAAATTAATTTTAAAGAACGCGATCGCGGCACTGGTGAGCAGAAAAGCTATTTTCGCACTATGTCCCAAATTGGCGGCTAATTACAAATCTCGCGTCGCGAGATTTGCTAAAAATAAAAAGGCTCGCAACGCGAGCCTTTTTATTTTATTTAGTTGTAGGATTACAAAATATCCCTTCGGCATTAGTAGCCACCATACCGTATGTGTAGCGGATAGCTTTAGGTCTACCAATTTGCGCTTACCCCTTTCGGAAGTAATTGCCATTTCGGGGATACTAGACCCACACGGGGGGGAATAGGATGGGTCTGCTAATAATCTAGCTTATTCCCCCATTATTTGCAATAGTCTATGAAAAAAATTTTTTTGGCAGCAATTATCAAGAGACGATAACTTTTGTAAGAGCTTTCGGTATGAAGCATTAGGTATGATTAAAGATTGGCAGCTTTGCAATTGTTTGGCGATTTTTGGTAGCTGCCAGTATGGATGTGACCAAAAATTGCATTCTCCTCTAATTATTTACTTTTATTTATGACTGCCCAACTGAATTATCTGATGTGCGCTCCCGATCACTACGACGTAGACTATGTGATCAATCCTTGGATGGAGGGCAACGTTCACAAATCTAGCCGCGATCGCGCTGTAGAGCAATGGCAAAAACTGTATGGAGTCCTCAAGGGTTTAGTTAATGTCGAGCTAGTGACACCCGAAAAAGGCTGGCCAGACATGGTATTTACCGCCAACGCTGGTCTAGTATTAGGCGACAAAGCGGTATTGAGTCGTTTTTTACATAAAGAGCGTCAAGGCGAAGAGCCTTATTTCAAAGCATGGTTTGAGTCTAAGGGCTTTACAGTTTTTGAACTGCCCAAGGATTTGCCCTTTGAAGGTGCAGGTGATGCCCTGTTCGATCGCAGTGGTGGTTGGCTCTGGGCTGGCTATGGTTTCCGTTCTGAGCTAGATGCTCATCCTTACTTGGCGAAATGGCTTGATGTCGAAGTTCTGTCTCTACGTTTAATTGACAATCGCTTCTATCACCTCGATACCTGCTTCTGTCCTTTAACAGGCGGATATTTACTCTACTATCCACCTGCCTTTGATTCCTATTCCAATCGTTTGATTGAAATGCGCGTGCCTGCGGACAAGCGGATTGCGATCGAAGAGGCGGATGCTGTTAATTTTGCTTGCAACGCCGTCAACGTCGATCGCAACGTAGTGATGAACAAAATCAGCGATCGCTTAAAACAACGCATTACCAATGCTGGGTTCACCGTGATCGAAACTCCTCTCACTGAGTTTCTAAAAGCTGGTGGCGCAGCAAAATGCTTGACTTTGAGAACTATTGAAGTTCCTATTGCCACAGAAAGCAGTGACCAAGCCATTGAGCAAGGCGGCGTAGAAGCAAGAATTGTCGAATTAACAGGACATTTGCTAGATTCTGGCATCATCAATCGCGCCCTTGATTTGGTAACCGATAATGGCGGTAGTTTCCAAGTCTTGGAATTTAATCTTGGAGAACAAAGACAAAGCACTTCTTTAGCCAGAATCCGTATTTCAGCCCCATCCCATGACCTCATGGAAACAATCATGGGTGAACTGATCGAAATTGGCGCAGTCCTACAGGATCGCGATACATCTGATGCAAATCTTGAACCAGTCTTGCAAGATGGAGTCGCTCCTGATGACTTCTATGTATCCACAATTTATCCCACCGATGCCTGTGTTGATGGTGAATGGATTCGTTGTACTAATCAGCGTATGGATGCAGCGATCGCCATTAGTCCCGATGGTAAAACTGCTACCTGTAAGCTTTTACGCGATCTCGTTGTCGGCGATCGCGTGGTAGTTGGTTACGATGGCGTGCGGACTGTGCGTAAACCTGAAGCTAGAGATACCGCCAAGAAAGAAGAATTTTCCTTCATGGGTGCAGGTGTATCTAGCGAACGTCGCGTCGAACTCGTCGTCGAGCAAATCGCATGGGAACTTCGCCAAATTCGCGATCGCGGCGGCAAGTTAGTTGTGTCCTGTGGCCCCGTAGTTGTGCATACTGGCGGCGCTCCTCACTTGGCTTACTTAATTCGTGAAGGTTATGTCCAGTCGATGCTCGGTGGTAATGCGATCGCTGTTCACGACATGGAGCAATCCTCAATGGGAACTTCCCTCGGCGTTGACCTCAAGCGTGGCATCAGCGTCAAAGGTGGACATCGCCATCACCTGAAAGTGATTAACTCCGTCCGTCGCTATGGCAGCATTCACAAAGCGGTTGAGGCTGGTTTTGTGAAAACTGGTGTGATGTACGAATGCGTTAAGAACGATATTCCCTTTGTTCTAGCAGGTTCCATTCGTGATGATGGGCCTTTGCCTGACACTGTAATGGATTTGCTAGAAGCACAACGCCTATACAGTGAGCAAATTCGCAACGCTGACATGATTTTGATGCTGTCATCAATGCTGCATTCCATCGGTGTGGGTAACATGACTCCCGCAGGCGTGAAGATGGTTTGTGTGGACATCAATCCTGCGGTAGTGACCAAACTCTCCGATCGCGGTTCTGTTGAGTCCGTCGGCGTTGTCACCGATGTCGGACTATTCCTCAGCTTATTAGTGCAGCAGTTGAAGAAGCTCGATAGTCCTGTGGCTGTTGCTGCTTAGGTTAGGATCTAGCAATTCTCATTATAAAAATTTTGGCTTGATTTGACAGCAGTTATTGAAAATAGTCGGAATAGCTGACTTTGAGCAACCTACGCTCTCGTTCATAATTTGACGCTCTAGGTAAGTCAAGATTTATAATGAGAATTTCGGCTATAGCAATGTAAGTTTTGCTTAGAACATAAAAACCAAAAGAATAATGGCGGCGCAAAGCGCCGCCATTATTCTTTTGGTTTTTTAACTATAACGTCAGTTCGACAGAGTAGACAAAAGCAAAAGAAAAGCTGAGACTAGGTTTGACAAACTAAAAGCCTCAGCAATATGAACAGTATCGTATCGCACTTGGATATCACGCGAATCTTCTGTGAAGT
>NZ_JAYGIF010000071.1:0-16628 GCF_034931345.1 Pseudanabaena sp. CCNP1317
GCAGATGTTCATGTAACTTTTCGCAAAATACGCTAATCTCTTTCATAGGGGTTTTATTTGTGATGTGGTTATCTTTTATAAAACCCCTTCCTGTCTACTTTTGCAACTTTTTGTCCTGTACTAAGCTAGAGGTGTTAAATTTTCTAGATATCCTGGCACAACAAAGTCAGCCATCCATTGAGGAGAGAAAACTACAACATCATACCGATTAGTTTTGTTAGAAAACTCTCGCTGCATAGATGAAAAAACATCTTTAAGCGGCAGCTTTACCATATTGACGTTAGCACCCGTCAATTTTTCAAATTCCCTTGCTCGACGCTCGACTCCTACACCAATTGGTTTATCAAAGGTAGCAACTGTGATCGTAATCCCGTCAAATCTTTGCTGTTGTACTGGAGTTTCTATTTGGTTTTCAGCTTGAGTTGTTTTAGAAGTAGGATTATTTGAACTACAACCAACTCCATTGAACAATAAAAGGCTAGTGACAAGTGAGGTAAAGAATCTACGGTAATTAGCAGCATTGTTGCTAGCAAGCATTGTTATAGACCTATGGGTGAATTTATTCCAAAAGTGTTGCAAGATAACTTCGAGTTCTCAAAAAGGTATACGGAGGCTAGATTTCATCTAAAAAATGACTCCTATATGGTACGCTCGTTCACCCAGATCGTCAAATTCATCCAATTGAAATACCAAGCTAAGAAATGGCTACGCCATTTCTTAGTTTAAAAAACCTTACTGGGTTTGGGTTTTAATTCAACGTCAGTTCAACGAAAGTGAAAAATGGTAAGAATCGCTAAGCGATTCTTACCATTTTTCACCATTTGCGTCGTGCAAAGCACGCCGCAAATGGCTATATCGAACTCACGTTGAATTCAGCTAAAGATGGAAAATAGCGCAAAGTGCTACTTTCCATCTTTGAAGTTATGCATGAGTCATTAGATATTGACCATTGCCATTGTATTCACCGTCGCAAGTTGCAAAAATTGTCCCTAAGAGCAACAAATAAAAACGCCAGATTCGTCGAAATCTGGCATATTCCATGCCATAGTCTAGAGTCTTAGCAATGTCTTGAGAAGCATCAAATCTCTCCAACCATGCGGTCAAAGTCTTATGGTAGTTGATGCCATTCATATACCAGCGATCAATGGTTTTAAGATCGTGGTTATGATTGGGGACTGCATCATAATTCCAGTAGCGACCGTGAGGGAAAATGTACTTGTGCGTGAAGCCAGACGACATATGATTTGGAGTACGCACAGTAATGATGTGAATGAATACTTTCCCATCCTCTTTTAGAAAGGAAGCTAGCTTGTGGAAGGCATTGGTGAGATTTCCCACATGACAGAAGACTCCAATGGAAAGAATCTTGTCGAATTTTTCGGTAAACTGAGCTTCATTCAAATCACCTTCATGCAGAGTGAAGCGATCAGAACTCAGGAAACTAGAGGGATCTTGCATCTTGCTACGCATGTACTCGCATTGCTGGTGACTCAAATTTAATCCTGTAAATCGCACGTTCGGGAACTTCGACATGATGTAATTAGGCACACAGCCCCAACCACAGCCAAAATCCAAAATATTATCACCATCAACAATCTCTAGCCGTTCAATTACCTGATCGAGCATATGTTTTTGAGATTCTTCTAAATCCACCGCTCCATTTTCCCAAAAACCAGTGCTGTATTTGGGATAGATGACTTGCCAATCGCCTAGCATCCTATTCAACATGGCTTGAGGTAAGTCATACTGTACCTTCATCAGTTCTCGCGAAGATTCGGCGAGGAGAGCGGATTCCTGTAACACCCATTCGTAGGGAGCAAGTAGGCTCGGAAAATGCTTAAACAAAATCGGCATGGATGTATGCAATAGCGATCGAAAAACAGAATCTGGTATTTCCATCCCGTTAACATAGGCTTCAGCCATTGCCATTTGGGTTGCATTAAAAGCTCTTGCCATCAATCGCGTCGTTTTGTAAGCTATCAGACTTTTCAGGGTTGTATCTCCCACAAGAGGGATATGAGATTGTATGTTGGGGAAAGAATTCGTAGCAGTCATGGTGGTTCCTCTCAGTTTAGAAGATTACTCAGACAGGAAATCATGCAAGATATCAACTTGAGAACATTTTGTTTTTGATGTGTCAGTTAACAAAATGTTCTCTAAGCTATTGATTTGTAATGTAGTATAGCTACCTATGAGATTTTTAATCGTTAAAATTTTATTAATGTAGCCGTAAAAAGGTGGTTGTTACAACATGGCAGTAATTACAGTTCATTAAAGGTAAATGTTTTGGGGGTTGACACATTTCTATTACACTTGGCGACAAATATAGCTACTCATCTTTTGGGCTTTATAGCAATTAACGCTCAAACCCAAACCAAGAAAAAATTTAAAAGCGTTGCAAAGCAACGCTTTTAAATTTTTTCTTGGTTTGGGTTTGAGCGAAAAGTGATGAATCTTCGTTTGTGCGAATTTTAAATAAAACTTGCTAGTGTGATTGGGGAATTGTTTAGAATTCTCTATTTTGAGTCAAAACATAGACAGGTATTGCTTGTACGGTAAGCCGATCTAGTCCCATACTCATTTCGCAGTATATTAGCACTCAGTGAGACAGAGTGCTAAAGCACACAATATATGACTAAGGTAGGTTTAAAACCAACGTTACGTCATCACTTGCAAAGTCCACTCTGATTAGATTTTAAGGAGGTATGGCATAGTGGCATCGATAACCCTAAATACTGGTACATTGCAACCCCTAGGCGATCGCCTATTGGTTAAAGTAGCATCAAAAGAAGAAAAAACCGTAGGCGGTATTTTCTTACCAGACACAGCACAAGAAAAGCCTCAAATCGGTGAAGTAACTGCCGTTGGGCTTGGCGCACGCAATGATAAAGGTACTCGTGTAGCCCTAGAAGTCAAAGCAGGCGATAAAGTTCTTTACTCCAAGTATGCAGGCACTGAAGTCAAGATTGACAGTGTAGATTATCTACTCCTTGCTGAAAGAGATATTCTCGCGATCGTTGAATAGAGTTCATAGCAATTAGCTGTTAGCGATTAGCTTTTTTAGATTGCTATTTCACTAGCTTGATAAATTAACAGAAATTTCTCAAGCTAAGAGCCAATAGCTAAGAGCCAATAGCTAAAAGCCTTCCAATTACCAATTACTAAATAAATTAAAAGAAAATGGCAAAAATTGTAGTATTTGACGAAGAATCTCGCCGCGCCCTTGAGCGTGGTGTCAATGCATTGGCTGATGCAGTGCGCGTCACCCTTGGTCCTAAAGGTCGTAACGTAGTTCTCGAAAAGAAGTATGGCGCTCCTCAAATCATCAATGACGGTGTGAGCATCGCCAAAGAAATTGAATTAGAAGATCCCTTAGAAAATGCAGGCGCTCAACTGATTCGCGAAGTTGCTTCTAAAACCAACGACGTAGCAGGCGACGGAACTACCAGCGCTACCGTTTTGGCTCAAGAAATGATTCGTGAAGGATTGAAGAACGTTGCCGCAGGTGCAAACCCAGTGGGCGTGCGTCGCGGTATCGAAAAGGCAGTTGCTCACCTCGTCGATGTAATTGCTCAAAAGGCGAAAGCAGTTGACTCCAATGCAGAAATCGCTCAAATTGCCACCATTTCGGCTGGTAACGACGAAGAAGTCGGTGCAATGATTGCTCAAGCAATGGATAAAGTTGGCAAAGATGGTGTAATCACTGTTGAAGAATCCAAGTCCCTCACAACTGAATTAGAAGTTGTTGAAGGTATGCAACTTGATCGCGGTTATATTTCTCCTTACTTCGTCACCGATAGTGAGCGTCAATTGGTGGAATTTGAGAATGCCAGAATCTTGATCACTGATAAGAAGATCAATGTAATTCAAGACCTCGTTCCCATCCTTGAAAAAGCAGCTCGTTCTGGCGCACCATTGGTGATCATCTCTGAAGATGTTGAAGGTGAAGCTTTGGCAACTCTCGTTGTGAACAAGCTGAGAGGTTCTCTGAACATTGCGGCAATCAAAGCTCCTGGTTTTGGAGATCGCCGTAAAGCGATGTTGCAAGATATTGCCGTTCTTACTGATGGTCAAGTAATTTCGGAAGACACTGGTTTGGAACTCAGTGCCGCAACCCTTGAAATGCTAGGTACTGCTCGCAAGATCACCATTTCCAAGGACAAAACCACCATTGTTTCTGACGTTTCCAACAAAGCTAACGTTGACAAGCGTGTTGCTCAAATCCGCAAGGAATTGGATCTCAGTGACTCTGACTATGACAAAGAAAAGCTACAAGAGCGGATTGCTAAGCTCTCTGGTGGCGTAGCCGTAATCAAGGTCGGTGCTGCTACGGAAACCGAACTTAAGGATCGTAAACTTCGCATCGAAGATGCACTTAACTCAACTCGCGCTGCGGTTGAAGAAGGTATCGTTCCTGGTGGTGGTGCAACCCTCGCGCACCTCGCTGTAGAATTGCAAGGCTTCAAAGCAACCTTGAAGAACGAAGAAGCGATCGGTGCAGAAATCGTATCTCGCTCCCTCTCCGCACCTCTTCGTCAAATCAGCGATAACGCTGGTTTAGAAGGTACGGTTGTCGTCGAGAAAGTGAAGCAACTTCCTTTCAATCATGGCTTTGATGCCCTCAAAGGCGAATACGTTGACTTGATCGCCACGGGAATTATTGACCCTGCTAAGGTTGTCCGCTCTGCATTGCAAAACGCTGCTTCCGTTGCTGGCATGGTCTTGACCACCGAAGCTCTCGTTGTCGAGAAGCCAGAGAAAAATGCTGGTGCTGGTGCTGCTGCTGGTATGGGCGGCATGGGCGGTATGGGTGGCATGGGAGGTATGGGCGGCATGATGTAATCATCGTCCATAGATTCCCCAAAAAAGGAGAGGTTACGCTTAGCGTAACCTCTCCTTTTTTGCGTTAAACTCAAATGAAGTTATTGCCAAAACTCGCTATGACTATTGCAAGCGATCGCCTAAATTTTGCAGAGTACCTCAAGTATATTGAGGGGACTGACTATTGCTATGAGTTGGTAAATGGAGAATTAATTCCGATGAGTTTGGGGACAGGACAACATGGCGCAGTGATCAAGTTTTTGGAAAAAAATCTCGAAGTCGATATTGCTGAGCAAAATCAAGACTGGGTTGTATTACCTGCGTTAGTTGGTATTCGTAGTCCCAAAGGTGGTAGATGGGATACCTGTCGAATTCCCGATTTGGTAGTGATGCCAAAAACTCAATGGCGATCGCTGCAAACTTGTGAGGCAATTATCGAAATCAATCAACCACCGCCGATTTTAGTTGTGGAAGTTGTAAGCGAGTCAACCAAAAGTACCGACTATCGAGCTAAGCGTGGTGAATATAGCGTATTAGGTATTTTGGAATATTGGGTTGTCGATCCATTGATCAAGAAAATCACCATTTTTAGGCTTGATGATGGCTGGTATGAAGTTAGTGAATATGTAGGTGATGAGATTGCACAATCACCAACTTTCCCCAATTTGAAATTGACCGCCAATCAAGTTTTTGGCAACCTGCTAAAATGATTCGCAGCTTTTAATAACTTTAAAAATAATCATTTATGACGCAAGAGCCAATCTTAATTCCAGACCATTTAGAAGATGCGATCGAGCAAGCGATCGCTGCTACGCATCAGGCGATCGCGGATGGAGCAACTCGCGTCATTGCGGATCTGCGATTTCCTGAACTCAAAGCATTGCCGATTGCCTATGAATTTGCTGCTAGTTTTAATCAGCGCTATGGCAATGCATGGCAAGCTATTTTCTCAGACGCAGGTGCGGCGGCTCTAGCAAAACGTGAATGGGCAGATCTTGAAGTGTCAGTGCGTGGTGTTAACGAAGGACGGAGAGCGATTCGGGAAGAAGATCAAGCTTTTCTCTTAATTGAGCCAACATCAGTTGAAGTCGAGCAAGTAGAGAAGCTTGTACAGTTAGCAGGCGATCGCCCCTTCGTAATGCTCAATCCTCGCCTTGAAAACAGTGAGGTGGGACTAGGACTAGCGGCAAGACAGATGCGCGATCGCTTCTTAAGTACTTTCGAGACGGCTTATTACATCAAACCTTTAGAACTTGGTGCATTATGGCGCTGCTATCCGCAAACATGGCAAGTGTGGCAGCAAACTGAAGAGGGAATGCAAAAACTTGCTGAGGTGGCTCAGCGTCCATCTAGTGATGATATTGATCGCTTATTTCAGCAAAAGACTGGTAAACAGTCAGGTTCGTTTTTAGGACGTTTGCAGCAGTTTTTGAGCGCTCTATCTCGATAAAATTCATACTATAGCTATAGCCACCTGTATCAGGACAAATCAAAACCCAAATAGTATGAGGCGCACTGCCTCATACTATTTGGGTTTTAATGTCAGTTCGGAATAAGCTACAAAATTTTAAAAGGCAAAACAGTAAAAGCCTCGCAAGGCGAGGCTTTTACTGTTTTGCCTCCTAGAGAAGATTCGCGCCGTGAATCCTCTCTAGGAGCTAGTTTGAAACTAAACTAAACTGATGTTTTCAAAAAAATTCTTGTGATTCATTTGTAGGGCTTACACAAAATCCACATTGTCCTCATCCCCCAATCCATTCTCCCAGAAAGGGAGAATGGGAGTAAGAACATTTCTTGTTCCCCTCTCCCAAAAGGTGAGAGGGGCTAGGGGTGAGGGTCTTAGCACCTTTTGCGTAAGTTCTAATTTGTATGGCAATTTCTGTAAGAAATCCTATGTGCCTTCAGTCCAAGAATTGAGATAGTGAACTTGCTCAGGGGTGAGAGTGTCAATCTTGATACCCATTGCTTGTAACTTCAAACGCGCAATCTCTTGGTCAACATCCTTAGGAATTGGCACAACACCCGCAGGTAAATTACCTTTGTTCTTAACTAGAAATTCACAGGCAAGCGCTTGGTTAGCAAAGCTCATGTCCATAACACTAGCAGGGTGACCTTCAGCCGCCGCGAGGTTAACTAGACGACCTTCACCGATGACGATGACGGACTTGCCAGACTTGAGTTGATACTCTTGAGTGAAGTTACGAACAAAGCTAGCAGATTCGCTGAGATCGTTGAGAGCTACTAAGTCAATTTCTAGATCGAAGTGACCAGAGTTAGCCACGATCGCGCCATCTTTCATGGTTTCAAAGTGTTCGCGACGGATCACATGCTTGTTACCAGTAACGGTGATGAAGATATCGCCGATCTTGGCTGCATCATCCATAGGCATCACGCGGAAACCGTCCATAGCAGCTTCGATCGCCGCAACAGGATTGATTTCGGTAACAACTACGCTTGCGCCCATACCGCGTGCGCGAAGAGCTACGCCCTTACCACACCAGCCATAACCAGCCACAACGATGACTTTGCCAGCCAACAAAATATTGGTAGCGCGGATAATGCCATCAAGAGTTGATTGACCAGTACCGTAGCGGTTATCAAAGAAATGCTTAGTTTCTGCATCGTTAACAGCGATCGCAGGGAAGGTCAACTTGCCATCTTTGAACATGGCATTGAGACGCACTAGCCCTGTGGTGGTTTCTTCGGTAGTACCGATGATTTCAGGGATTTGGTCAGCGTGGTGTAGTACCAAAGTTGTGGTTACATCGCTGCCGTCATCAACAATGATGTGAGGACGGTGAGCCAGAGCCATTTCAACATGGCGATGGTATGTAGCGTTGTCTTCACCTTTAATCGCAAATACCGAAATTCCGTGATCGTAAACCAATGATGCGGCAACGTCATCTTGGGTCGAGAGAGGATTACTCGCGATCAAAACTGCATCGGCTCCAGCCGCTTTGAGGGCGATCGCGAGGTTTGCGGTTTCAGTCGTGACGTGGCAGCAAGCAGCGATGCGGATACCTGCAAGGGGCTTTTCGGCAGCAAAGCGATCGCGGATTTGACGCAATACGGGCATTTCGCGGCTAGCCCATTCGATGCGTTGTTTGCCTAGTGGTGCAAGTGTAATGTCCTTAATCTCGTGCTTAACGGTCACGGTTTCAGGTGCAATGGTTGTGGACATGTATAAATTGAAATTTTTACAAAATTTAACTACATTATATGCCAAGCAAACTAAATATCCTAATTTGCGAAGGTTTGACGACACTTTTATGAATTATATAGCTGCCATCGATTTTGTTAGGACAAAAGCAAAACCAAAGAAGAGAATAGATAGCGGCGCGAAGCGCCGCTATTCTCTTCTTTGGTTTTATGTCCTCATACACTTGGCGGCAGCTATAGCAATGTAAGTTTTGCTTAGGACATAAAACCTAAAAGATGAGGGGTGGCGCAAAGCGCCACCCCTCATCTTTTAGGTTTTGATTTTTGTCCGAGCTTCTTACGTTGCTATAAAAAGCAATTGCCGTAAAAGCCCTCACCCCTAGCCCCTAGCCCGCAGGCTACCGTGTACACACAAGTCTCTCTGTCTACGTTTGAGGGTTTAGATCCCCCCCAGCCCCCCTTTTTAAGGGGGGAGAATTTTCTTCTTCCCCCTTTTTAAGGGGGATTGAGGGGGATCATTAGTAACTCACGCTATAGCTGATGACTTGTGTGTAAACGGTAGCTCCCGCAGGAGAAGAGTTACGTCACTCCTAAATAGCGAAACTCCTAAATAGCGAACAAGGCTCTTAAGCGCCTTGTCTGTAAAAATTTGAGATTAATTTTTTAATGCGAAAATCCTGTTGATCACATCTTCGACAACGCGATCGGGTGTGGATGCGCCAGAAGTTACACCGACCTTGATTTTGCCCGTGGGCAGCCAATTGGTAGCTTGCTCGATCGCCTTGCCTAGGGGCTTATGTTCAATCGCCTCAGCCGAGAGAATCCGATGTACGTCATCAATGTGATAGGAGGGAAGATTACGCTCGATCGCAATTTCTTGTAAATGCGTAGTATTGGAGGAATTGTAACCACCAATCACGATCATCAAATCGAGATCCTCTTCTACAATCTCAAACATGGCATCTTGTCGTTCTTGAGTGGCATCGCAAATTGTATTAAAGGAAAGGAAATGTTCATTGACATGTTCCACACCATACTTTTGCATCATGGTTTTTTCAAACAACTTACCGATCGCTTCAGTTTCTCCCTTGAGCATCGTGGTTTGATTAGCAACGCCGACTCTTTCAAGATCGCGATCAGGATCGAAACCTGCGGACATGGCTTTACTGAACTTGGTGAGAAACTCTTGACGATTGCCACCATTGAGCATGTAATTAGCCACATATTCGGCTTCTTGCATATTTAGCACTACTAGATAGCGCTTGGCATAGGAACTTGTAGCGATCGTCTCTTCGTGATTGTATTTACCATGCACGATGGAAGTAAAGTCAGCTTTTTTGTGCTTCTCAACGCGATTCCAAACCTTCGATACCCAAGGACAAGTTGTATCAACGATTTTACTGCCAAGTTTGTCTAGTAACTGAGTTTCCTGCACACTAGCGCCAAAGGCTGGCAAAATCACCACATCACCTTGTTCCACACCTGAGAAATCCTTATTCCCATCATTATTCACAGGTACAAACTGAACTTCCATTTCCTTAAGTTTGGCATTTACAGAAGGATTATGAATAATTTCATTAGTAATCCAAATCCGTTCTGTCGGGAACTGAGTGCGCGTTTCATAGGCCATCGCTACAGCTCGTTCCACTCCCCAACAAAAGCCAAAGGACTTTGCCAAATAAATCGTTACATCACCTTGTGTATACACATAGTCATGCTCGCGAATGGTTTGGATCAAGTCACTGTGATATTGCGATCGCATGGTTGATTCGGCTTCTTCTCCATGTCCAAAGCCTTGCCGAAAATAATTAGGCGACTTATGCAAAGCCCTCCGCATAGCTTGAGTATCGAGCGTATTGTCCATGCGCTTAGATTAATCCTAGGTAATTGTGCTGAAAGTATTATAACGGGCTAGCGTAAAAATTGACCTTGCAGAATTACGGACTAATGGCTGTGACAAGCCTATTTAGCTGATCATCCACATCCTTGCGAGCTAGAAACTCATTAGCCACAGCTACCAAATTCCCTAAGTTTTTGGGATCGGCTTGAAAGGTAGAAATCTTTTTGTTGACGGGAACTAGAGGCTGATACCGATCATATCCTCCGTCAATCAACTGCGTGGCAATATAGTCAATCGAATCAGCGGAACCGTCAGAGAACACATCAAGCAGGGGAATTCCTTTGGTGATGCTCAGCCAATCTAAGGCTCCCCAAGTTTGGGCATCAGCAGGATTAATTCGGTTTTCCAATTGTCCTGTACCAAATGATGCAACGAGTATATTATCCAAACTTACAGGTTCAGCGATCTCACCCTTTCTCCCCATCTTGATACATTCAGCGATCGCGCAGAGAGTTGGATTATTGGCAACTACGCCACCATCAATCAAGGGAACTCCTTTCGAGTTAGGGGGAATCTTAACAGATAAAGGATTGCTGATAATTGAGTGTTGAGGATCTTTCTTTAAGCTAGCAATATAGTTTTGCTCGGTCAAAATATATCCTGCAAAAGCCGTGGGAGCCGCCGAAGAACAACGACAAATCTCCCAAATTGGAATATTTGCAAATTCGGGTTGATTACTTTTAAAAACTACTGCCGTGCGATTGTAGGTGTCATAGGAAACCACGATAGTTGGAGGTAATGAGTCAAATAGATCTTGCTCGAAAATCTTGGGATCTTGCAGTACAGTTTCCAATCCTTTACTGGGAAATAGGGGTAGTGAAAGATCGAATTTCTGAATTCTCGTGAGCAGAGTATTCCACCAAAAGCCTAAGTTCATATTCGGAAAGATATTAATGCCTTTGTCTATATAAAATTGACGAATTTCAGAAGCAGGTATTCCCTTAGCGATCGCACAAGCAATAATGCTACCTGTTGAAGTTCCTGCAAACAAATCAAAATAATTTTTTAGAGGCTTATCCAATTTCTGCTCTAAGCGCTCTAAGATCACAGCCGTGATCAGTCCGCGAATTCCACCACCATCACAAGTGAGAATTTTAAATTTACTTGAGCTAGCCATGATTTTCACTTCCTATAAATCTAAAGTAATGGGCGATCAGCAATTCTCATTATCAAAATTGGTTTCAAAATGAGAATTGTTAATGTGCGACTATATAGCTATAGCCACCTGTATCAGGACAAATCAAAACCCAAATAGTGTGAGGCGGCGCGAAGCGCCGCCTCACACTATTTGGGTTTTATCTCCTAACAAGAATGGCGACAGCTATAAAATAATTATGAGTTGTCATCGTCTCAAAATCTGTCTAGGACTATTAATTAAATATGGAAAATCCTGCAATTACCGATTACGCAATTCATCCTTTGATTGCTCAACGTTGGAGTCCCTGCGCCTTTGATAACAAGCCTGTGGAGACCGAAAAACTAGCTCAGTTGTTTGAATCGGCTAGATGGACATCCTCTTGTTTTAATGACCAACCTTGGACATTTATCGTCGCAACTAAAGACGACACCGTAAATTATCAAAAACTACTCGATTGCTTAGTGCCTGCTAACGTCGTCTGGGCGCAAGTTGCTCCCGTATTAGGGCTAGTCATTGCCCAAAAGAACTTTAAACATAATGGCAAACCTAATGCTTGGGCTGAATACGATGCAGGGCAAGCGGCTGCAACCCTAGTATTACAAGCGACTGCTTTAGATTTAGTCGCGCACCAGATGGGTGGCTTTGATGCAGCTAAGGCGATCGCTGCCTTTAATATTCCTGAAACAGCGAAACCTGTAGCGGCGATCGCGATCGGGTATGCAGGAGAAACTAGCAATTTGCCAACAGATTTGCAAGAGCGCGAAACTGCCCCTCGCGATCGTCATCCCCTATCCAGCTTTGTGTTTACAGGTGAGTGGGGCAATTCAGCTTCATTCGTTTAAATTTATAGCACTTTGCGATCCTAGTCCGAAACAGGAAAACATTTGAAAGCGTTGCTTTGCAATGCTTTCAAATGTTTTCCTGTGAATAGAGAGTGCGCTTCGCGCACTCTCTATTTTTGTTATAGCAAGCCTGCTTGAGCTAAGCCCAAAATCAGCCCTGCGCCAAGAACATGACCAAAGCTGGTAACGGCTAGGAATTCGGGCAACCCAAAGCCTGAAAATAAACCTGGTAATTGCACTGGTAAGCTAGGACCAACACCTTTGACTTGAATGCCATAGCGAGCAACAACCAACGCAAATACGTTAGCTGTGATCATTACCAATCCGACACTTGCTGACCAAGTAGGAGTAGTGGGAACTGCGGCAAGTAAGTTAAAAGCTAGATTTGTCATAAATTTGTTTTCCTAAGTCTAATTACCTATAATTTTTTAATTTCCCTAATCCTAAGAGGTATCTAGACATCAAAAAATTCTTCTTAAGTTAAATTTATTAAACTTAGTAATCGTTTACAGTTACTAAAAAGAGAAGCTCACTTTGTGAGCTTCTCTTTTGAATTTTTGTGAGATAAGTTTTAAGTAGCTGGGCGCAATTAAAGATAAAACCCCAAGACCTATGGCGCACGCGCAGCGTGCGCCATAGGTCTTGGGGTTTTGATGTTACGTGGAACTTAGATGGTAGACCTCTTGCTGCTAGCGAAGCAGGGCAAGCACGGGGGCATTGCCCCTACCTCAAAATTTAGAGGTTACTGTAGGGGCTGTGCCCCCGTGCCAGCCCTAGACCTTTGCTATAACAGGAATTCCTTCCACGTAACATCAGTTAATTATGTCCAGCTACTTAGATTTCTTCTAGAACTTTAAAGCGAACATGATTAAGAGCAAGCTCGCCAATGGAATAAGGTTGAGGTTGAATTGTCTCAAAAAATATTCCTTTCCCAATTTCTACATGATACCAAGGTAATCCCATAAACCAGCGTGTAGGATAGGGACGACTGCCAGTATCATCAGGATTTGATTCCATTGGTAACCATCCAATACTGGGAATATAGAACTCAATCCAAACATGGTTGTAATACTGATGCAGAGGGATATTCATCACCAAATCATTTTCATGAGGACATTTATAGCGTCCAACTGTGCGACAAGCAATTCCATTGAGTCGCGTTAGGGCTAGCAATAAACCTACATATTCACCACAAGAGCCTGTACCTCTAACTAGAACCTCTTCAGGAGCCGCAATATAAGGTGTGACGCGATAGGAGAGCTTATCGTAAACATAATCACGAATCAATAACATCTTTCGCAAAATATTAGTTTCATCACCTACTGCCTCCCTAGCTGCGGCTTGAATGATCGGATGATCCATGCTCAATCCATCGTCATCCACCAAATAGAGCTTCTGCATTTCGGGAGATAGGTCAGGGATAAATTCTACCTCACTATCCTTAAGTTCATATTTAATTCCATGCAGCTCTAGGGTCGCTTTCCAGCCAAACATGCGAGATTCTTCGGGTTTTAGATTGCCGAGTTTGAAGGCGGCGACACGCTGACCATCCACAATTTCTTCTTCAAAGGGAATCCCAATTGGCTCGATCGCTAATAATTTTTGACGATAGTTATCGGTGGGATAGGCTACTCGCCATGTGAGGTTATAGACGGAAGTTGGTTCTTCAGAAGAGAGTTCTTCAAGATAGATCATCTCCACTTTATATCCACTGGTGAGGGTATAGTTTAGCTTTCCATCTTGGTATTGATCAAATTTGAGGCGATGGATAAAAGTTTTTTCACGGGTAGAAACTGAAAATGGCTGATCTAAGTCGTTAGGATTATCACGAATGTAGTTTTCGTCACCTGAGTAAACCACATACAAATCATCTCCCCAAAATCCTAGTCCCATCGGATTGGGAAATGGAGTTAAACCACGGTGCAAAATTTCACCTGTTTTGGCATTGAGGCGATAAATAGTCTCTTCAGTGCGATCGCTCACCCATAATTCTTCACCAACTAGGGTTAGCGCTTCAAAACCTGCCCCGGGGGCATCCATGATGCGTAGCAAAGTGCGGGTAGCACGTCCAAACACAAAAATCTTGCCAACTTCGCTAGAGCTTACATACACGCCACCATCGGATACGGCAATACCATCAACTCGATTAGGCAGTTCCATAAATGGCTGCAAGTCAAAGTCAACCATATTGCAGTAATAAATTCCATTGTCCTTAGTAATCCAAAGCGTATCTCCCGCGATCGCTAGGCCTGTGGCATCTCGAAATTGCAACGCTGTATAGTTATTCAGTACGGTTGCGCCTTCAGAAAGAGGATCGATTTTGAGCAGATGTCCTTGATAGGCATCGACACAAAGCGCGTAGGGTTTGCCACTATCTACATTAGTACTTAAATCATCAGTTACATCGGTTTGCCACACTAAACCGTGAAGGTTATAAGCGCCAATGGGATAAATCGTGCTTGGTAAGCTAGGCATAGGGTATTTAGACGGGTGAATAGGCGGATAATTTAGCAAGCCTAGGGCTTTCTACAAATTCTGATCTGACTTCAAAAGCAACATTAGTTCCGTAGCGAAGGCAACAGAAAGAAATTATCGTAAGATTGTGTAGGGGGGGACTTAGCTCCACCTTAACAATCTTACGAGGAAATGGAGTAAGCAATCTAGCGATCTCGTTACTAAATTCGTTTACTTGCAGCGCTTTGCGCTCAAACCCAAACCAAGAGATTATTTAAAAGTACTGCAAAACAATACTTTTAAATAATCTCTTGTGATTCGTTGTAATCGGTAATTGTTGTAAATACTTGTGCAAAATAAATTACCCAAACCCGTAAAGTTGCGCCCCTGCGTGGCGCAACTTTACGGGTTTGGGTTTGTAGTTAATTATGCCCATCTACTTAATACAGCCATAGCTTCATTCAACCGTTAAATATATTTTCTTTGATCACACTCTATGAATAGCAAATGAAGCCATATTCTTTACTCACAAGCATTTTGTATATAATCGGTCCAATACTGATTATCGTCAGTCATATTGGTTCGCTACTTGTTTTCGTAACTGGTTTGTCGTGGGGGGCGATCGCTTGGATCTTGCTACTATATTTCGTTCGTATGCTTGGGACTACGGGCATTTATCATCGATTACTTACGCACAAAAGCTACCAAGCTCCTGCGCCCCTATTATGGATAGGCTGTATTGTGACCGCATCGGCAGGACAGATGGGACCAAGTTGGTGGAAAGCACACCACATGCACCATCATCAACATTCCGACCAAGCCTTCGACACCCATTCTCCCTATCATCCCAATCAAGGGCTAAAGGGATTTTATTGGTCACAGGGTGGGTGGCTATTATCTCCTCATTTTTTTCCTGACAAGTTACCCTCTGACGTAGAAAGCGATCTGGTCTTAAAAGTGATTGATCGATTGCATTTCATCCCCTTAGTCGCACTTGGTGCTATCTCGTATTTCATGGGTGGGCTGGAATATCTGGGGGCTTTCTTTCTTAGCACGACATTGCTTTTTCATGGCGTACAAACGGTCAACTCGCTTAGTCATCTTGTAGGTGAACAGCCATTTATCACTGACGATCATAGTCGCAATAGTGGGCTTGTCGCATTTTTGACTTTGGGTGAAGGTTGGCATAATCTTCACCATGCTTTTCAGTCATCGAGTCGGCATGGTATTACTATTCGCGATGGTCAAGTTATCTACTTACCAGATCCCACTTTTAGCTTCATTAAACTACTGGAGTTCTTGAAGTTAGCCACAAAGTTGAGATTGCCTAGCGAAAAAGATTTGTTAGCAAAAGGGCGAATCCAGAAGGTAAAGAATTTAGAATTAGCGATCGCTTCAGATAGATCGGCTAGATCGGCAAATTCTTAATATTGTAACTCGCAGATTTCAATACAAAAAAGCCTTGCTAAGCAAGGCTTTTTTGTATTGAAATCTGCAAGTATTTTCTCATGATATAGCAACGCAAGAGATAGATAGGACAAATCAAAACCAAAAAGATGAGTGGCGGCGCTTCGCGCCGCCACTCATCTTTTTGGTTTTATGTCTTAAGCAAAACTTACGTTGCTATATACCAATTTCCGAAAGTGTGGCAACACTTTTACGAATTAAAAACTAAACCTAGTAAGGGCTTTAAAAACACAAATTGCTTAGCCATTTGTGTTTTTTGTTATGAATCTGTTAGCTTCTCTCGCTCCACTCAATAAAGCACCATGCACAGTTCCTAAATATTTCCCATAGGTTGCCTCACCTGCGAAAAACACCCGATCGCCTATGGGTTCTGCCAAGCGATCACAATCTTGAAGAGAACCATTGATCGAAAAAGTAGAGTAAGAACCATAGGAAAAGGGGTCATTATGCCATTGAGTCAATAATGTGGCAGTAGGTAACGGAATATCTTTGCCAAACATCGATCGCAAATCAGTCAAGATGTTCTGTATTGCCTCAGTTTTAGGCATTTGTGATAGCGATCGCGAAAAATCACCGCTAAACATGGCGACTAAAATCGGTTGCTGAATATATTTCTGCCAGTTGTAAAATTCAATGTAGCGATCGGGAATATTGCCATTGATATAAGCCATCGTGTGAGGTTGTGATGGCCAAAACTGTTGAGGAAATTTTAATACTAATTTCTTAGTACAGGACAAAAAGTTGCAAAAGTAGACAGGAAGGGGTTTTATAAAAGATAACCACATCACAAATAAAACCCCTATGAAAGAGATTAGCGTATTTTGCGAAAAGTTACATGAACATCTGC
>NZ_JAYGIF010000072.1:0-15261 GCF_034931345.1 Pseudanabaena sp. CCNP1317
GACGTGAAGATAACCAAAAGCTCAAGCGCCTCAAAAACTACAACCGTGCCAAAGAATATTGGCAACTGGTAAATGAAGGCGGGTTAGACTTTGAGGAAGTGGGTAAGCTATTTGACCTGTCAGGTAAGACCATAGAACGGGTAATTGTCCAAGCAGGGATCGATATTTCCGAAGTAGCCCGCAGAGAAAAAGCCGCCGCATTCAAAGAAGAACAAGCGATCGCCCAGAAATATTGGGAGCTATATAGCAAACCGATGAGCCTAGACGAAGTGGGCGCAGTCTTTGGACTGAGCGATTCCACGGTTCGAGCTGTATTAATTAGACATGGATATGAAATCAGGAAGCGAGGCAGGATTGAGAACAGCGATCGCAACCAGATGAAACCAAGGCAGCCGAAACCCAAAAAAAATAAGCAGCAAGCCATCATCCCAGCCGAAAATATGCAAGCAACAGGACATGCATTAGATCTGCTAATTTCAAATACAAAGGTTAAGTAACCTACGCTATGACTAATTTTTAAGATAAATGTTACTGGTTTTCAAGAATAAATTAATCAATTTATTGGCTATAGTGTTTTTTTTGATTAATGATGGGCGTAACAAAATTAACGCTGATCTTCATATACCCTCTGGATTTCAGCACCATACCCAGAGAGGGCACTAACATTTAGGGTATCTCTATATTATTGACAGTAGCAACGATAAATCAAGGGCTTCAACCTTACATTATTGAGAATAAACTTATTTTTAGAGAGGACTTTTAGTTGATTAAAAAAAACACTACAACCAATTCATTGGCTATAGTGTTTTTCGATTAATGATCGGGGTAATAAAATCAACGCCGATCTTCATAGCCCCTCTGGTTTTCAGGCAATACCCAAAGAGCGCACAACCCTCTAGTAACGTACTTACCATTGAGAATAATCAAAGCATCCTTAAGGTTTTGCTGGTCTTGCAGACAGGTCTTCAAAATGTCGCGATTCCAGTCCACGAGATTCTTTGCTAGTTTGCCATCATCACTAGCTAACCAGTCCAAATCCTTTGTAGTCTGGGGATTTAGACTAGCTTGAGGAGACACTACTTTAGCGATCGCCAAGCCCGAAACCAGACCCGATGCTAAGCCAATCATCAGCATCCCCGCACAGAAACATGAAGGGCAAGCTAATCGCCCGCCAATAACCTTGGGATTCCTGATGCTGTTTGTTTTTGATGATATTTGCGATCGCCTGACTAATCGCCACCTCCTGCTCCTTAACCGCAGTTTTGCGTATTGTTGCCAGAAAGTCGCGGAACATTCGAGTTTTAGAATGGAAGTTTTGATTTAAATTTGAGGAGAATTTTCAAAGGTTCTCTTTGCAAGAAAATTAGAAATAGATTGATGATTAGATATTTTCAGTTTGAAGAAATTGATACGCTTTACTCTCATCTAAATGGATCAGCAAATTTTTAATGAGAGGCAGAGTTCCCAGACTTTTCGCATTTAGAAAAGTTCTAACCACAAAATCCATATTCCATTGAGGATCGTTGCTATCAATTCCAGCAATAGCCATATTCATATCTTCGTAAATACCTCTAATCTCGTCAATTATTTCTTGGTTATATACATTCTTTGATTGTAGTTTTCCAAAGTGGCTTTTAAAAACTTGATCTGTCCATCTTTGCTTGATATCATTCGACGAATAAGTAATGACTACTGAATGTTGACTTTGAAATGACAGATAAAAATTAACCAAGGATTCGAGAGCGCGATAGTTTCCGTACAACTCGTTAAAAAGCTCCTCTCGTATATCCGTCCGCTCTTTCCACCATACAAATAGCTCGCGAACCATAAGAGTAATTGCTGCTGTAAATATAGAAGTAACTAATGTTGTTGATCTGTTACCCGATCCACTAAAAGTAATACTGAAAAGAGATGGCATACAAATAATAATCGAACTGTATAAAGCTAATTTAGTTTGCCCTGATAAATCTCTAAATAAGGATGGAATCTTTCCGTTAATGAAATTGAGAAAGACAGACAATAGCAAAAATCCCAAGAAAATATCGTATAGCATTCTGGCAATATAAACACTAAAAAAGCAATTTATATCTTAATTATCTCACATGAACGCTCATTTATCTATTTAATTTTTTAATCTGATTTACCGAATCCCGATAAGCTTTAGTATTTCCCTGATTTTTATACAATTGAGATGCTTGTTGAAAGTCGTACAAGGCTTTCTTGGCATCTGTATTTTTTAAAGAGAACGCCCGACTATAATAGGCATCAGCATAATTACTTTTCAATTCAATAGCTCTACTGTAGTCGGATAGCTCCATTTCTTTATCTCCTAAAGATTTTTGGGTTAACCCGCGATAGTAATAAGCTTCAGCAAAGTCTGGTTTGATTTCTATCGCTTTGCTATAATCAGATAGCGCTCCCAATCTATCTCCTTGCGATTTTTTAATCAATCCACGATTAAAGTAGGCTTCATAACAATCTAGCTTGACTTCTATCGCTTTGCTATAGTTGAAAATAGCAGCCTCATTGTCTTCTAAAGTTTTTTTAACATCACCCAAAGATTTATAGTAATTACCATTGTTTGGAGCTATGATGATGGCTTGCTCAATATCACTAATTGCCCCATCCATGTCACCCAAGCTTAATTTTAATCTCCCACGCTCATTGTAAGCGAGAGCATAATTTGGCTTCCACTGAATCGCATTACAGCAATCTAATATAGCTTCTTGATAATCTCCCATTGCAGCTTTTACAGATGCACGACAAAGATAGTATCTGACAGATCCAGTCTCAAAAAAAGCTCCTTCATTAATCGCCCTATCGTAATCAATTAGTGCAGCTTCATAATTTTTTAGTTTAGCCATTGCATCTGCCCGCCTACCATAATATTCGCTATAGTGAGGATCAATGCGAACAGCCTCAGTGTAATCTATGATTGCCTCTTCATACTGCCCTAACTCAGATTTGATTACACCCCGTTTGTAGTAGTACCAATCGTTCTCAATCTTTATGGAAATAGCTTGATCATAGTCTGCTATTGCTTCCTCATAATTTCCTAATTCAGCTTTTGCATCTCCTCGACTGCTATAAAAATCATCAAATTTAGGTTCAATACGAATAGCCTCAATGTAATCTGTAATAGCTTCCTTGTAATTTCCTAATTTAGATTTTGCGTTCCCTCTACAGTAATAGCTCCAAGCAAATTTAGGTTCAATACAAATAGCCTCAATGTAATCTGTAATAGCTTCCTTGTAATTTCCTAATTCAAATTTTATATTGCCTCTACAGTAATAACTTCCATTAAATTCAGGATCAATACGGATAGCTTCTGAGTAATCTGCAATTGCTCCTTCGTAATCTGCTAATTTAGCTTTTACTTGTCCTCTAGAGTAATAACCTTTATCAAATTTAGGATCAACACGGATAGCTTCTGTATAATCTGTGATCGCTCCTCCATGATCTCCTAACTTGAATTTCGCGTTCCCTCTAGACCAATAGTACCAACTCCACTCAGGAGCAATCCTAATGGCTTCGGTATAATCTGTAATCGCTCCTTCGTAGTCACCTAATTCAGTTTTTGCATCTCCTCGACTATCGTAATATTTGTCCAACTTAAACTTAGAATCAAGGCGAATTGCTTCAGTGTAATCTGCTATTGCTCCTTTATAATCTCTTAATTTAGCTTTTGCATCCCCTCGACTTCCATAATATCTGTCATCTTTAGGTCTAACACAAATAGCATCAGTATAGTCTAATATCGCTCCTTCATAATCACCTAATTTAGCCTTTGCATCTCCTCGACCACCATAGTAATAATAATTTTCAAATTCATTGCTATCAACAATTTGAATGGCTTCAGTATACGCTGCAATAGCTCCTTCATAATCACCTGATTTAGCCTTTGAATCTCCTCTGAATCCATAGTATAAAGCACTTACAGGTGGCTGTGCTTGTTCTGATAAATTTGATATTCCAACAGTATTAGGAAGCAGAATTGAAGGGGGTACAGATGCTCGTAGCGGTTTAGTTGCTAATTCATTTGAATGAGACATCTTTTGTGGAAATGGTCTTTCGATTCGGAGGCTATCAAGTCGCTTTGAGAAGCTTGAGGTATTTACTGTGATCTGGTTATCTTCTGCAATTTCATTGTTTAAATAGATATTATTCTCGAAAGAATTGCCATGATCGAGGATTTGATAATAACTATACTGCTTTACGAACCAGAAAGCTAATGAGTACAAGAGTCCTACAACATATCTGGCATCCGATGAATTAATTTTTTTCCAATTGAATGAGCTAGAGTGATGGCTTGCTTTATTGCCCCTATCCTTAATAATTTCAGCTTTCCCTACATTTTCCTGACCAATAAAGTTTTGAAAATCTTTACAGGCAATTAACAATCCAAGCTTTAAATTATCTTCATTTTTAAAGGTGACTAACGATCCAAGTCTTAGATTATCTTCATTTTTGTATATCCATTTAACCATTCCTTCTAATGCTTTTCTAGCATTAATACAAGAAGCTTCTGGATCTGACTCAATATACATTTCCGCTTTACTAGCAGATTCATAAATACTTGCCCAGCTAATTCTTAAGAAGTCGAATTTTGACATAGCGATGAAAAATTATATCCATAGATAAATCTAGTACTTTCCTATGCTAAGTCTATTTCGCAATTTTTAGCAATCAGATATTGATGATTGAGTCTATATCGCTACACATCTTCAAAATCAGACCTCTCAATCCCTAAATACTTAATCGTCGCCGGTAAAACTATCGGGTATCAACTTAAGGCGGGACAGCTTGCCCTGAAAGGGTTTTAGCTTTTGTCCGACAGAGTGAGTCTTACAGACATTTTCACTAGGTAAAACCCAGATCAAAGTGTCCCGCTTTAAGCTGCTACCCAAGTTATCAATTTCAAATGAGGTAGTTTTTTCTCTAGATCATCATAAAGTTCACGAATAGCCTCAAACGCATCGCGCACATTGACTAAAATCTCATCAATAGATTCACCCTCAGTAACTAACTCTGGCAAAAAGTCACCGTAAAACCCCCTTCAGGATGTGGAGTTAATAATAATGGGATTTTGTAAAGCATAGTCATAACTAGATTTGCCTAGATCTTAATTTGCAAAACTGGTATTAGGTTAGCATTTTAAGCCTAACTGGTAAAAGGTGTAAATTTTCTGAAAACTCAAATAGTGGTTATTAGCTAAAATTCTGTTTTAATCAACTGTCAAGTTTTGTAGAGCGATCGCACTTGCCTGCCATGCCCAGAAAACAAAGCATTGCTGATTGAGGTTTGAAATTAGCAAATCTGAGAAACTGGTAAACTGTCAATCGTTAGCAAAAGAGCATTGACCGCAAATGTCATGAATTATGGTTGGCTACAACTTTTGGGAGGAATCATATTTTTGGTTCTGTATCTATTTTTCTCAGCCAAGACAGAAATGGGAACTAAGTTGTTTATGAGCCAAAATAGCGATCGCCTATCAGAAATACTTAACTTCCTGCAAATCTCAGACAAACTAGCGACAGCAGGACAGCCAACCATCAAGCAGTTCCGAGCGATCGCTGACGCTGATTATGAGACAGTGATTAATCTGGCTTTACCGACTTCTGAAGGGGCGATCACCAATGAAGCACAACTAGTGCAATCGTTGGGTATGGAATATATTGCCATTCCAGTGAATTGGGAAAGTCCGACAATGGCAGATCTAGATCAGTTTTTGCAAGCAATGGAACAACGCCAACGGCAAAAAATCTTTGTCCATTGCGCCAAGAATATGCGAGTTGCCATCTTTGTCTATCTCTATCGCCGATTGCATCTCAAGTGTGACCATGAAAATGCGATCGCGGATTTACATAAAATCTGGCAACCCAACGAGACTTGGCAGAAATTTATTGACACTAAACTTAGCTAGGATCGCAGCGTATTTCAATGAGAAATCCATCAGGGTCATAAAAATAAACACCTCTACCAGTAGGACGAGTAACAGGCTCACCCTCAATTTGGACTTGATGCGATCGCAATACTGCCACCGCTTGCTCAAACAATTCAGGAGCAATATCAAAGGCTAGATGATTAGCTCGTGTAAATTGCCTCTGCGGATCGAGATCGGGCGGAGTAAGTTCTGGTTCCCAAAACAAATCGAGAACTGTGCCATCGGGAGTTCTAAAATTAGCTACTTTGCCTGCTGCTACTAAATCGATTAGAGTACTGGGAACCTCTTCACCAATGAGTTGATGCAGTCCCAAAATACTGCCATAAAAATCACAAGAGACCTGCATATCCCGCACATTCAAAGCAATGTGATGTACTCGTCGTAAAGCTCCATTCGAGATCGTAGATAGCATAGTTGAACTATTGGATGACATAAAATCAGTTCTAGCTAGGTTTACCAATAGTGTAAAACGGTTAGCGCAAAGTTTTGTGTTCCACAAGTCTGAAAAGCTCCCTAGAGTAGACCTCTTGCAGAACCAAAAACATGTTAGATTTATAAGCTTTTTATCAGAACTCAAATTAAGCGATGAAATACGAAGCCAGTCAAAATCTATCAGCGACAGAATTTAAACGGTTATTTGGAGTAAGAAGAGAAACATTTGCTCAAATGACGGAACTAATGCAACAAGCAGCCCAAAGCAAAGGACAAGGCGGTGTAGAACCAAAGCTAAGTCTAGAAGACCAAATATTGGTTACTTTGCAGTATTGGCGTGAATATCGCACCTATTTTCATATTGCTAGCGACTGGGAAGTGTCAGAATCGACGATTTGCCGCATCGTCAAAAAAGTAGAAAATGTCTTAATTAAATCGAAAAAGTTTCGGTTAGCAGGAAAAAAGTCATTATGGCAGGAGAAGGCTCCAGCCATAATTGCCATTGATGTAACTGAGACAAAGGTTGAGCGCCCTAAATATCACCAGAAACATTTTTATAGCGGTAAGAAAAAGCATCATGCCCTCAAAGCCCAATTGGTGGTCGATCTGACTAATTTCAAGATAGTTTGTACCTCTTACGGTAAGGGCAAGCAGCATGATTTCTCATTATTCAAGGCAAGTGGAGTTCATTTTCACGCACAGACACAAGGTTTGGCAGACAAGGGTTATCAAGGCTTACAAAAGTTGCATCCTAACTCGCAAATTCCTATCAAAAAGCCTCAAAATGGCTCATTATCCAAGGAGGATAAGCGTTTTAATCGCCAACTTGCACGTCAACGTATTGCGATTGAGCATGTTAATCGTCGCTTGAAGATTTTTAAGATTCTCTCTTTACCTTATCGTAATCGTCGTCGTCGTTTTGGTTTGCGTTGTAATTTGATTGCTGCCATTTATAACTTTGAAGTCGCTCTTGTTGCTTCTAAAACTTTCTCTGCTCTGGATTAATTTTCAGTTCTGCAAGAGGTCTAGTCATAACTTAAGATTGAGGATCGGCAAACTTTGCTAACCGTTTCGCCAGATAAGTATATCTCTGCCGATCGCTAACTTGTTTGACCGCCAGCCCGATCGCCTTCGACTCCCCAACGATAATGGCAAGCTTTCGCGCACGAGTTAAACCAGTGTAGAAAAGATTACGAGAGAGCATCATAAAATGCTGCATAAACAGAGGCATGATCACCACAGGATACTCACTGCCCTGAGCTTTATGGATCGTCGTTGCTCTAGCAAGAGCAATCTCATTAAGATCGGCATAATCATAGACCACTTGCCGATCGCCAAATACAACCGTGACTTCCCGTTCCTCCAAATCGACACCCGTAATCGTACCAATGTCACCATTAAAAACCTCACGGTTATAGTCATTCACCTGCTGCATAATGCGATCGCCCAAGCGGAAGATCGTATTCCCATACTTAATTTCGGGCTTAATCGCATCAGGAGGATTGAGCAACTGTTGAAGCACAACATTGAGATTGCGCGTACCGACATCACCTCTGGTCATCGGACAGAGAACCTGCATATCCTGCTGAGGGTCAAAGCCCAGACTGGGTAACAACTCCGTAATAATGTCACAAATCCCCTGCTGACCCGCTTCAGCATTCGGCATTTCCAGCCAGAGGCAATCGGATTGGGGTTGATTAGAGACTTTTTCCATCTGCGGAAACTTACCCGTATTGATACGGTGAGCATTCTGGATAATTTGACTTGCCTGAGCTTGACGAAATACCTCAGTGAGCGTAATCACAGGGACTTGCTGAGAATCAATTAAATCTTTGAGAACATTGCCCGCGCCCACACTGGGAAGTTGATCGGTATCGCCGACAAGAAGTAATTGAGCGCCCAAGGGAATCGCCTTAACTAGAGAAAAAGCAAGAAACAGATCCAACATCGATGCTTCATCAATACCGATCGCCTGAGCCGTCAGAGGATATTCCTGATTGCGTTTAAAGCCCATTGATTTTGGGTCAAACTCTAGAAAACGGTGAATTGTCTTCGCCTCACAGCCCGTGACTTCCTGTAATCGTTGAGCCGCCCGACCCGTCGGTGAAGCAAGAGCAATTTCCTTACCCATCGCTTTCCAGAGTGCGACAATCGTGCGGGTGGTGGTAGTTTTACCTGTCCCCGGCCCACCTGTGAGAATAAGCACCGACGAATTTGCCGCCATCTCCACAGCTTCGCGTTGTTTGGGCGAGAGTTGGATATTTCTTTGGGTGGTGTAGCGATCGATCCAAGCATTGACTCGTTCAGGGTCTGGATGATGTTTGTGTTGTAATAATTGATAAACCCGTTCGGCAAGATTTTGTTCGGTGTGGAAGTAAGTCGGTTTATAGCAGATGAACTCTCCTTCTAAGCCTTGCATCACTAAGCGATCGTTGATAGAGAGATGGAGAACAATCTTAGAAATGATTTCAGGATCTGGTTGATAGTCTTCGAGAGCAAGCAGTTTGATGGCTTTCTCTTCTAGTTCTGGGCGCGGTAAATAGCAATGCCCATCTTCAGCAGCTTCCCCTAAACAATGAAAGATTCCCGCTATGCTGCGAAACTCAGAACTAACTTCAATGCCAATATTCCGAGCGATCTGGTCGGCAGTAAAGAAACCAATGCCATAGATATCCGTCGCCAGTTGATAGGGATTTTCGGAAACTATCTGAATGGAATCGTTACCATAATGCTTGAATATTTTGACTGCATAGGTAGTGGATACTCCATGTCCTTGCAGAAATACCATGACCTCCTTAATCGCTTTTTGTGTTTCCCAAGCAGTTTTGATCATCTTCACCCGTTTCTTGGCAATGCCAGGAACTTCTATCAGGCGGTCAATCTCATTTTCAATGATGTCAAGGGTATCTAAGCCAAAATGAGTGACGATGCGTTTAGCGGTGACCGGTCCCACGCCTTTAATTAGACCACTGCCAAGATATTTCTCAATTCCTGTAATTGTGGCGGGTTTAGTTTCACGGTATTGAGTGACTTGGAATTGGTCGCCAAATTTAGGATGCGATCGCCATGTGCCTTCTAGGGCAAGGGTCTGTCCCGCTTGGATATTGGCAAAGTTACCGACGACGGTGATTAAGTCTTGAGCTTTGGGTACTTTTAGCCGCGCTACGGTATAGCCTGTCTCTTCGGAGTGAAAGGTTAGTCGTTCGATGATGCCTTGGAGGTAGTCGATGTTGTCAGGCATAAGCCATAAGGATGGATAAATGTAGCGATCTCAACCAGTCCCACAGTTTTGCAAAAGTTGGGGGTTTTAGTCAAATATTTAGATATATTACTATGTTCCACCGACTGCAAAAGATGTAAGTGGAATATCAAGATATTCAGGAAGATTAGGTAAATGGATTAGTTCATCACAAAATGGATTTGGAAAACACTCTAACTCGTCATTAAACATTGTGACAACTCCAGTAACATTCTTTCTCACACTTTCTTCTGTCACAAAATATCCGCATTTATCAATATACGAACGCCTCTGAGAATCAAAACCAAGTTTAAGAAGCAATTCCTTTTGGTTTCCTTGTAATTGATTTATAACACATTTAGGGTAGGAGAATTGTTGCTGTGAAGTAATTTCGTTGGGTTCTATCCAATCTGATAAAACCAGAGAACCGTACATCGCAGAGAACATTTTCTCATATATTTCTGGATCTTGTGTATCTAAGAAAACTAGAAATGGTTGCTTTAGGAACTCATACTCAAACGATTTACGCTTAGATGCTTTTTTTAAAATTGTTTGTTGAATGTGTTCTATATAATCATTATGAGGAACTTTTATCCAAGAAATATTATCAATTCTTCCTATTCCTGATTTTGCGTGTTTTACAGAGATTTTTGAGTCATCTATGGCAAACTCATAAGGTAATTGATTTCGGTTAATAGATTCTAGACGTTGGTGCAATTCTTCTGCAAACTTGTTAAATAATTCTTCTTGCTTTGACCGTTCATCTCCTTTTAAAGCAATTTTAGATAGGTCTTGAGAGTGGGTAAAGGAAATAGATACAACAAAATCCAGTTCTATGACTAGAGAATCTAATTTTCGGTGTAGCAAAAGTTGGGATTCGTCTCTTGACATATTGGCGACTTCAACCAGTAACGTTAAGCCTCCACGACTTACACATAAATCTGGTGGGCTATGAAATCTCCCATCTTTATCTCGTAATAACTCTACTTCAAAAGATTTTTCTGCTAATTGTTTGGCTACTTTAAGTTCAGAAAGTGTTGGTAGCAACTTACTTTCAGAACCGATATCAGCAAGTTTTTCTTGTATGCCATGAATGGATAAATCTTTTAAGCTGACAAGTATATCGGCATAAGCACGCCAAATATATGTCATTAATTCAGGTTTGTTTTCATATAATTCTGTAAACTTTTTATTCTTATCAAAAGCCCAATAGAGAATTTCAATTTCATCTTTAGAAAGTTTGGTAAACATCATCTATCCCTTTATGTAATATTGCAAATAACATTATTAATTAAGTTTATTCAATTGCCCGAATGTAATCGCGTGTATTTTTAAGCCTTATTGTGTTTCCTTGCAATTTATATATTCTAGACGCTTCACGAAGATCTGCTAATGCTCCTTTTTTGTCGAATTTTTCCTGTTTAATCAAACCCCGATTATAGTAAGCATCAGAATTGTTAGGATTAAGCCGAATAGCTTCATTGTAATCAGATATAGCACCTCGTTTATCTTCTAATTCATACTTTATTATTCCTCGATTATTGTAATTATTGGAATCTTGGGGATCAAGCTCAATAGCTTTACTAAGATCAGATATAGCCCCTTTTTTATCTCCTAACTCAAGTCTCATTGCACTACGATTATAATAAGCGTAGGCTAGATTGGGATTAAGACTAATAGCTTTGTTATAGTCATATATTGCTTGTTTCTTATTTCCTAAATTAGCTTTAGCTAGACCGCGATTGTTGTAGGCAATTGCAAGATTAGGATTGAGACTAATAGCTTTATTACAGTCAGATATCATTTCTTGATATTCTCCTAACCCAAGTCTCGCTGCACTACGATTACAGTAGGCAATTGCAAGCTCAGGATCAAGATTAATAGCTTTATTACAGTCAGATATTGCTTCTTGATTATCTCCTAAATTAGCTTTAGCTAGACCGCGATTGTTGTAGGCAATTGCAAGCTCAGGATCAAGATTAATGGCTTTGTTATAGTCAGATATTGCTTCTTGATTATCTCCTAACTCAGATTTTGCTAAACCGCGATTGCAATAAGCTACAGCATTTTTAGAATCGAGATGAATAACTTTGTTGTAATCAGAAATTGCTCCATTGTAATCGCCTTTATTATTCTTTTCCAAAGCGCTATCAAAATAAAAGTCTACATCTTTAACTTTAACTGTAACTTTAGTGTTTTTCTCTAATATTTGCTTCGCATTCCATCGCTGTTTAGGATCTTCAATCAAACAATTCTGAACGAGCGCATCAAAAGGCTTAGGCAGTTCTCTCTTAATGTTGATCTTCATTTTCCAAATATCCGTCACCCCATCAAACGGCAACGTCCCCGTCAGCATCTCCACAATCATCACACCCAAAGACCAGATATCCCAAGCAGGAGAAACCCTCATCGGTGAAGCTTCTGAGGAAGCAGCATAAACCTCTGGTGGCATATAAATTGGTGTACCCGTAAGGCTAGTTGTCATCGTGCCACTTTCTCGCCCCATCTGCCGTGCAATTCCAAAATCTGAAATCTTCCAAACATTCCCCACCCGCAACACATTCGCAGGTTTCAGATCCCGATGCGTTACCGACTGACCATGCAAATAAACAAGCCCCGAAGCGATCGCCTCAACAATCTCCTTCACCTCAATAGCTGGTAAAACCCGCGATGCTTGCAAATAATCCTCTAGCGTTCCACTCGCAACCTCCATCACCAGCCCAAAACAGTCATAATCAAACACCGAATGCTTTAACCGTCCCTCCTCAGAAGTGATGCAATTAATCAAATTAGGATGCTTCAACCTAATCGCCGTCACTAACTCCTTAGCAATAATATCCGAAGGCATCTTATCTTTCCGAATCGCCTTAATCGCCACCTCCTGAATCTTTGTACCACCCACCACCTCATCCGCCAAAAACACCGCACCAAAAGCCCCTGCCCCCTTAAACTCCTTCAAATAATACTTATGATTGAAGTAAGTCTTCTCAAAAATCTTGTAAAGCTCGTTATCCATGTGAATGCTTGCAGTGGCTAGATTATTGGTTGATTAGGTGGCACAAACCAAATATAGCTTACCTATAAGCCACATATCAAAAAAATTAAGATTAGAGCGTAATGTTGTAGCGATCGCCCAAAGCTCACTTCAAAAAACAGCCCAACCACTCAATCAAGAAATGTACTTGCTTATCCCCAGGCAGGAGAGCCAGACTCGTGATCTTAATTCTCCCCTTCTCAAAAGAGAAACGATAATAGAACTCAATCGGGATCTTTGCGTGAAGCAACTCCCAAAGCGAATCCGTCAGCTTCGAGTCCAGAAACAGATCGCGCCCATCCTCTGACGCATAAATGCGAAACACCCCAACCTTCCGCGCCACCAGCTTCAATTCCATCACCCTGAGCAATACCTGAGTTTCTTCAGGCAAAGCCCCATACAACCCCTCCCAAACCGCAGCCAACTTGAGAATCTCTTCCTTTGACTTCACCTTCGCCAAAGTCAAATAAGCATTAATCTTCGTCTCCTTATCTTCGATATAACTATCAGGAATAAAGGCAACCAAACGCGGCAACTGAAGCTCAGTATCCGCAACTTCAGGCAAAATCTTCCCCCGCAACTCATTAATATATTCTTGAAGCAAATCCATGTACAGCGCAAAGCCAATCACATCCGCCTGACCCGACTGCTCCTCACCCAAGAGATCCCCCAACCCACGAATCTCCATATCGCGCATCGCCAGTTGATATCCCGAACCAAGCTGACTAAATTCCTGAATTGCATCCAATCTCCTCTTCGCCGCATCCGTCAACTCAAGGTTAGGCGGATACAGTAAATAAGCATGAGCCTGAATCCCAGCCCGACCAACGCGACCACGCAATTGATAAAGTTGCGCCAAACCCAACTTATGAGCATCCTCAATCAAAATCGTATTCACACGGGGAATATCCAAACCTGACTCAATAATCGTCGTACAGAGGAGAATATCCGCATCATTGTTATTAAAAGCAACCATCGCCGACTCTAACTCCGATTCCTGCATCTGTCCATGCGCGATCGCTAATCTCACATTCGGTAACATTGCTTTCAAAGAAACAGCGATCGCCTCAATCCCCTCAATGCGCGGCACAACATAAAATACCTGACCACCACGATCTAACTCATGACGAATCGCCGTTTTCACCAGTGACGCATCATAGGCAGACAAATGGGTTTGAATCGATCGCCTTGAGGGAGGAGGAGTCGCAATCACACTCATTTCCCGCACCCCAGAAAGCGCCGCATAGAGAGTACGCGGAATCGGCGTAGCACTCAAAGTCAACAAATCTACATCCCCCTTCATCGCCTTGATTTTCTCTTTCTGCACCGTGCCAAAGCGTTGTTCCTCATCAATTACTAGCAAACCCAGATCGTGAAACTCAACATCCTTAGATAAAAGTTGATGCGTACCGACAATGATGTGAACTTTCCCATCCGCAACCTCTTGTAAAACCTGCTTGCGCTCCTTCGCAGGGCGAAACCGATTCACGATCTCCACAGTGAAGGGATAAGCCGTAAAACGAGTTTGGAGCGTATGAAAATGCTGTTGCGCCAGAATCGTCGTCGGAGCTAACAGAGCCACTTGTTTACCCGCACAAACCGCCTTAAAAATTGCCCTTACCGCCACCTCTGTTTTACCAAAGCCGACATCACCGCAAACCAGCCGATCCATTGGGCGATCGCTTTCCATATCTTGCTTCACATCCTGAACAGCCTTGACCTGATCGGGTGTGAGTTGATAGGGAAAAGAATCTTCCATCTCCTGTTGCCAATCGGTATCGGTTGGAAAAGCATAGCCGACTAAATTAGCACGGCGGACATAGAGTTGTAGTAAATCCCTTGCTAACTTGTAAATTTCCTTTTGACACTTGTTCAGTGCGTTATCCCAAACCTTTGTATTGGCGATGCTATTTAACTTGGGCGGCTTATTAGAAGCACTGCGATAGCGGGAGAGAATCTTCTCATTTTCCTGCGCGATCGCCACCGCAGTTTTACCATCAGCAAACTCAACGATGTAATGCGGTTGCTTTTCTCCTTTCACTTCAATGGTTTCAAAGCGCGTAAACTTACCAATCCCATATTTACGATGCACGACATAATCGCCCACATTTAGCTCGTCAGGATTAACTGATTTAGCTGTATTCATCCGTGAGGGATGCACAAAGGTTGGCGATGCTAGTAATTGCTGTCCAAATAATTCGCGATCGGTCAAGAGCGCCATCTTGCAACAAGGCAAAACAAAGCCTTGCATCTCCATCAGTCCCGAATACTTTAAAATGATGGGTTTACCAGCTTTCTGAATTCGTGCAATTGACTGTAAATCATCAGGATTACTGACAAAATTAGCAATGCAGTCATACTCCTTGAGCAAAGTTGCCACTCGCAAAGGTTGAGCCGAAATTAGGGTGACTTGATATTCCGATTTGAGATAGTCGCGAATGAGCGATGCCATCTGGTCAAACTGATGGGGAACTATGGGAATAGAGGAACTGGCAAAGTCAAAAATATTGGCTTTGGGTTTAAGCGATCGCTCGGTAAGCTGAAGCATCTGAAACTTCTTCGCCTCAGTCATGCACTTAGCAAAGTCCCAATGCAGTTTGGATGTAGCTAATT
>NZ_JAYGIF010000073.1:0-14940 GCF_034931345.1 Pseudanabaena sp. CCNP1317
GTATTTCCTATAGTTTTGGAGATAACAGCATTCAAGGTAATGAATTAGGAAAAGAGTTTAGCTGGGGCGGACTCCAGAAGTATTTGCAGGTAAGTTACGATCCAGTGCGGGATATGCCAATTATTCTAAAGATGCAGGGCGCTAATTCTAAAGCGACAAGTCAAGAATCTTCTCCTCAAGCATCCGAAGGACTACCAGATAGTTTATTTGCCGAGCTTGCGCTGGAACTAGAAAGACTGCGATCTCTACAATTACCCAACCCAATTCAGCCTGAGAATGTGCTTGAAAATAAGATCTCAATCACCCCAGAACATGAAGGCATGGATAAGGCTCATCTTGTCGCCGCGCTCTGCCATCAACTCCTCAATGAGCTAGGGGCTGATAATTTTGGAGAAACGGGCAAGAATTCTTACCGTATTCAACGAAGTGGAGATGCTCTGACAGTTGAGAATTTACGAGGCGATCGCCAAATTATCTTGCAGGTTAAGGGGCAGGAAATTGAGTTTGCCAATTTGAGCGAATTTGATATCCAACAATTTGAGCAGGCTTGGGAGCATCGATCTCAAGCACTGCAACAAAGTATTGACTCACAAGCCAAAATTGTATGAGCTACCATGAGACAGTTTTGCATTTTGCCAATGCACGTTAGCCATTAGGAGCCTATAACCTAATCATCGGTAAAGCCATAATTTTTCATGTGGATGACCATAAATGGCGATCGCTACCATATCAATAGATTTGTACCCATCAGCAGAATGGGATCGCCATTTAGGGCTTGCTTCATGACGGGATCTAGTGTTAGGCTCATAGCAAAGTAATCTACGATAACTCCAAGTATTTACCGTAGATTATTGATACAAATAACTTAAACTCGCTTCTGCGGATTACTATATGACACTGCAAAAGGTTGGCATTTTGAGTCCAGGTGACATGGGACAGGCGATCGCCATCGTGCTTTCCCAACATGGATTGCATACCTTGGCAGCTCTAGACGGTCGCAGCGATCGCACGCGCCAGTTAGCGGCTGAGGCAAAGATTGAGGATGTTGGCTCGCTCAAAAATCTGGTAATCGAAGCCGATCTGATCCTGTCGGTGCTGGTTCCATCTGCTGCCACAGAAGCCGCAGAGCAAATTGCGCCAATAATTCGGGCAGTCGGTAAACCATTGCTCTATGTCGATGCAAATGCGATCGCCCCCGACCGCGTTAAACGAATTGGGCAGATTATCACGGAAGCAGGTGGGCAGTTTGTGGATGCATCGATTATTGGTCCACCACCACGGGTTCCCGACCAGACCCGCATTTATGCCTCTGGCACTCACGCAAATCAACTGCTTCCCCTGCGAGACTATGGACTGGATATTCGCGTCATTGGCGATGAAATTGGACAGGCTTCGGGACTAAAGATGTGTTACGCCGCCCTAACCAAAGGATTAACCGCGATCGGCACTGAACTGCTGATTGCGGCGCATGAACTGGGCTTAGATGCTCCCTTAGAAGCGGAACTAACCAATAGTCAATCAGGATTGTTGAACCATTTAAGCCGAACGATTCCAGGGATGACACCAAAGGCGCATCGCTGGATTGGGGAAATGGAAGAGATTGCCGATACGTTTAAATCACTGGGTTTAACGGAATATATCTTCCAAGGTGCGGCAGATATCTATCGCTTAGTCAAAGATACCTCCCTCGGCAAAGAAACTCCAGAGGAACGCGATCGCGATCGCTCCCTCTCTCAAGTCATCACGACCTTAGCAAACGAAATCAAGAAATAAAATAGAGGAATTCCATCATGAGTAAAATTCGAGCCGTTGTCGTCGATCCCACTGTTACAGGAAGATTGGTTCTCCGTGAATTCGATGCACCTAATCCTGCCCCCCATGAAGCATTGGTGCGAGTGGCATCCATTTCGCTGAATCGTGGAGAAGTCAGGCGATCGACCACAGCCGACGCAGGTTGGCGACCAGGATGGGATTTAGCTGGCGTAGTCGAAACTGCTGCTGCCGATGGTTCGGGTCCAAATCAAGGAGCAAGGGTTGTGGGCTTGTTGCGCTTTGGGGCTTGGGGAGAATTGGTAGCAGTTCCCACCGAAACCTTGGCAGAATTACCTGATTCAGTCTCCTTTGCCCAAGCCGCAACATTACCTGTGGCGGGGTTAACTGCCTATCATGCGCTTTTGCAAGGCGGTTCACTGTTAGAGAAGCCCGTACTAATCACGGCGGCGACAGGGGGTGTGGGCAATTTTGCGATCCAGTTAGCCAAACTATCGGGAGCGCGAGTGGTTGCCCATATTCGCAAACCAGAGGATGAAGCCTTGGTCAAAGCGGCTGGAGCCGATGCAGTGGTGCTGGGAGAAGACCTTAGCAATGACAAATTTGGTCCCTATCATCTGATTGCGGAATCAGTGGGCGGTAAAGTACTTGGCGATGCCCTCGGTTTGATCGCGCCCGATGGAGTACTTGTGTCGTTTGGAACCTCTGGTGGCGGTGAAGTGACCTTCAATGCGTCGCGGTTTTATGGTATCGGCGGTGCGAAGCTGTACGGATTGATTTTATTCCGAGAACTAAAGGCAGTGGAATCCGCAGCGATCGGGCTGAATCGGTTAGGAAATCTCGTTGCCACGGGTCAAATTCGCACGCCTATTAGCATAGAAGCTTCGTGGACAAAGGTTGCCGAAGTCGCTCAGCAGCTACTCGATCGCCAGTATTCAGGTAAAGCCGTCCTGCACATTGCGGATTAAGGAATCCGTAGGATTTAGAATGAAGCTATAGACATGACCAAACTTCGCTGTGCCATCCTCCATGACTACCAAAACGTTGCCTTGACCATAACGGGTTAGTCACCGATTAACAATCAGGTAGAAATAAAATCTTTTCACCAGCATTTCAATGACGAAGGTGATCGCAGTTCGGAATGTTCGAGATTTGCGCGTAGTTTAGCTACTTACATTTGTATAAATATGGTCTAATCTTTGTAGAGTTAAATCTAGCGCTTTAGTAATCGAGAGTAGTAAGTAGTAAATTATGTCAAATGATAGCGATCGCACTCAGTCTATTTCTGTCAAGCTTGAATTAGGGATAAGAGAGGTTATTGCTATCATTGTTAGGGATGAGAAACCCAACAAAGTTTGGATCAAGCTCCAAGCTAAATCTCTCATAAATTTCTATTAAAACTCGACTTCGCAAGTAATTTTCTTGCTGTGTCTTATCCCCTTTCTCTGTAAGCCAATCGATACTTGGGCTAATGTTAAGGAATTCATTCATTAGTGTGTCATTTTCTGCAAATGCTTGAATGTTAAATGCTATGTGTTTTTTAATCTGATGATATTTAGTAGTTTCTTCAACTGGAGAGTATTGAACGAGTTTACCTAAACGATTCTTGTCAATAACAAGAAGTGCGCTTTTTGGAATATCTGGTTCAGGGTTTATTGGAGGATAATAATTAAAAATAGGAATCTTATGATCTTGAGAATAAGCATATAATCCAATAAAACCAGACAGGTTAACTAGTTCTAAAGCTTCATCTATTTCGTTCAAACTTGACTTAACTTGAAATTTTCGATTGTTATACAATTGTTCAGGGATGGAATTAATATTTATAATTATCAGATTATCACATTTACCATTATAAGAATCAATAACTTCATCTAAGGTCATTTCTTTTCTGACGGAAGCCTTAATGATTTTTAGTAGTAATTGAGAATCTTCTTTTCTAGCTAAACTTTGTCCAAAATTAATTCCTGAATTTCCGTAACTTACATACCACTGCTCAAAGAACATTTCTTTGTCCCAAATATTCGGAGTAGAGCTAATCTTTTCAAGATCTGGGCTTGATATAACATATTCATCCAATCTAATATCACAGAGTTTTAAAACTTCAAATAAATTTCGTACAGATACTAACTCATAATATCCTTTTAAGAAATCTTCTTGGAATTCTTCAACTTTTGTATTACTAATTTTTTGATAGCATACTAACTCTTGAATTTGTTTGTCAGCCTCTAATTTTAGGCTTTCTAGAAAAGGAATTAGACTTCCTTCAATAATGTCATTTGTTTGCTTTATATCGAAATATAATTCATTGAATAAATTTGGTATAGAACTTAGATCTCTTGATAGAGAGATAAGACGATTTACAACATATTCAATTCTATCTAGATGATAAGAATCTAGAACCTTAAATCTGTTAATTAGTTCTTGGTTATTTAAACTGTTTTTTACTGGTTGCCGACTCTGATTAAAAAATTCTCGCAATAGTAATACAAGAAAGTAGATATCGTAATATCTTTCACTACCATGATGATCTTCCCAATATATAGGTAAACCTCTTTCTGCAAAAGAAGTGTGAAAATACATATTAAAGAGTGTTGTTAAAGATTCTGGAATAATCACTGAGCCAATCCAATTTGCACTTGCATATTTCGGTTGTCGATAATTCCATAGCTTATCCAAATAATCAAAACGCTCCTTAAAAATACACCAAGACCCTAAATCGAAGATCAAATCAATTAAATGATTAAATTTGAACCTTGATTCAATACTGGATAAAGTTTTATCTAATAGCTGATCATATTTATCATATTCCTGTTCTAATTGCTTATGGGATGTATTGTATATACTTATAATGCTTAAAGTAGAATAAATAAGAATTTTTATTCGTAATAGTTTGACAAACATCTTACTGATTATGTCTTTTGTGGCAGTCCTATCTTTGAACAGTATTATTAATATATATAAATTGTTCTGTATAAATATTCGCCAATCTTGTTGCAATCTTACTTGAGATATATCATTAGCTATTAATTTAGTAGTGTTTTTTGTATCACTATATAAACTTCTACATTCTTGTAATTCCTCTAGTGTTTGTATTTGTTCTCCCATCAGAATTAACTCTCTTATATTTTTATTGATTTTACGGTTTATTTTGTATATTTCGTAAAATCTATTTAATAAATTGGATGGCATATTTCCAATATTAGAGTTATAATTGATTCCATCATGTAGCATTGAAATCAATCCACTAAATAATTGAGTTTTAGTAGAAGAAATAATTTCTCGTGTGGATCGAATAAAATTTTCATCATATAGAGATAAATATTCGATATTGAATTTGTTTTTAAATACTATATTGATGTACCACATAAAAGACGAAGTGTAGTCTAATTCTTGATAGTTTGATTGATTAGTGTATTGAGATTTTGTTATTGCCCTTAATAAAGTGTCTACCAAATCGTAATAATTTTTCCCTTGAGATAATAGTCTCAATAGCCAAGTTAGATTAGAGGTTGTAAACTTTATTGTTTCGACATTTTGGACTTCGATGGATACTTCACGTAGCCGAATAAGCTGACTTATTATAGCTTTAATAAAAATAGAATACTTTTTAGAATTAGCATCTGAGATGGATAGCAACTGAGAATCATCTATATTATCTAGTCGAAAAATTATTTCGATGTAATTTTTGATTTTATGTAATGAATCAATTATATATTCATTACTATTACGTTTTTTAATTTCAAATACACATATGTCTCCAATCCCCTCTAGAGATTTGACAAATTTTTTCTGTTCTTTTTGAAATCTCTTGTCAGTTAGTTCTTTTCCTATAACAATATTTAAGGGTCTTTCTAAATCAACGAACAACTTATCTATTAAGAATTTGGTGTTAGTCACGTATCGCAAAAAATCATAAAAAAAGTAACCCAAGGTAACAATAGCTGTAACAAAAAGAGTTAAGACAGTCCAAGCAAGATAAAAATGCCAATCTTTATCTAAATCTTTTATGGCAAATTTAAGAAATACTGCTAACAAACTATTAATAAAAAGTAACCCCATAAGAATGATAAAGTGCCACTGACTTTCAATCTTTCTTATAATTATCCTTGATTGGTATCGTTCAGAAATTTGAGAAATGATTTGAAAACTGAGAGGAATTGCGATCGCTATGATTGCAGCTTGATATGCGACCACATCAGATACAAACCCTATTTGAGGTGTGATACTTTTAAACCATGTTGATATGTTATTCCAGAAAAACCAAGTTCCACATACAGCGAGTGCTAAACCTAAAACAAACCAAACAATACTTTTTTTGATAAGACTATACATTTCTAAAATCCACCAATATAGTTCGCTCATATTTTAGCTGTCAGGATGCATTGAGAACAAGCAAGTGCAAGATTATCCACATCATCCGTACCGTGTCGCAGTCTAATTACCGAAACTACTATCGTGAAGCCGTCGAAGATATACAGGCTTTGATTGCTTCAAGAGTATTGATAAAACATTTACTAAATCCCACATTTTACTTAGTACTTGAAGAATGTATGTATGTTACTAATCCACATTTTGAGACATTACTATAAGCTTTAACTATAAGTATTTGGCATAAGGTAATGGATAATATTAATAATAGCAATCTAAAAAAACAAAATTTGATCTAAAAAAGAACAAAAGCTATTATTCCCTATACTGATGTTTCATTAAAATAATTCTTTCTTTTGCCCTTATTTCTTCACTGTCAATCATACGATCTAACATTGCTGTGTAGTCTTCTGCAAAACCTCTAATTTTAGAATCATCATTTTCAAGCCAAAATTCTATCTCTGTTTTTTTCCTTTTATAGGCTTCAACAAATCCATACTCACCAGTCACAACACCAGTACTCTGTAAAATCATCATGATTTCATTAAGTTCTCTTCTGCCTTCCGGTAATCTTTTTATAAGTTCGGTGATAACATCATATATGTTATGGTTTTCATGATAGTTTTTGAGAATCTCTAGGATAAACTGATAATCTTCCTCACCTCCTTCTTGTATCAGATTAAGGATCTCATTTTTGAGATTCTCTTCAAACTCAGGGAAAATATTGCTGATTAATTTTCCACATAAATGACAAAATAATCTTGATCTATCATTGATGCACCATTGTCTTATTATTCTAATTGTTTGCTCATGAATTTTGGATAGGGGAGCGCGTAATTGATCAAAACCGAAGGGTACGGGTTCATAATCTCTTTTGTATTCTTCTTGGCTTATAGATTTGATCCGATTGCCAAAGAAATCAAGAATTTTTGTAGGATTACATTCAGCAATTGCAGCTAAGATATATTCACCCATATAATCTATTCGATCTAAGTAGGTTAGATTACTTAATACATCATCAATTGTCTTATCTTCCATAGTCTGAATTATAGTTTTTAGATTATCGCGATACCAGAAGTTTTGAATCCAATAACTATCTTGGTACTCTGTCAATACCTCTAAAATTCTCTGTAACAGGGTATTGAAAACTGTATTTGCATATTGTTCTAACTTGCAAAATAATGCCGATAAGCATTCGTAAAGTGTTCTTCGATCTTGTAAATTTATTGCAATCTCCGCAACTTCTATTAATAGATTTTGGTCAAAGTAATCTGCATATTCACATACTTTTGCCATCACCTGTAAGTGTTTTTCTTGTGCAAGCCATGATTTTGTAAATGTTTGAAATTCGTCTTTTTTATTTGATTGTAAAATACCTATTATTATTGGAACCATAAACCTATCTAAATGCTCATCATGTTCTCTGATTAGGCTTAAAGTAAAGTCTGGCAAATTTTTACCTATATTTTCAAGAAATCTACTAAAATAAGGGAAAGTAGCCATGTCATTAGACTGGATTTGCGACCAAGCTATGATACGTTTTTCCCATTGCTCATAATTTTCTGGACGAACATCATTAATTAATTCTTGCAACCGTTTTTCTCTATGCTGATTTTCTCTTTGGAATTCATTTTCTACATCTATATCTCCTATCTTAGGGTCATTCCCCTCATTACACCAAGAATTGAAAACTCCTCGAAAACCGATAAGTACTTTAAAAACCTGATATTCGTATTTAGTGTCTAGGATTGCCTTTACCTTGCATGCCGCATTCCTGACTGTCTGGTCAGTAAAATGGCGGTTGAGCCAGTATGCATCTTCTTCTATTACTTGGACAAGTTGTAAATCTTCTTCAGTATCCGCAATCTTTTCTGAGACTCCAAGAATATACTCCGTGTTCTTCTGAATGATTTGATAAAATTCGTTATCGTATTTTACTCTGTGAGGAGTTCTACAAGCATTTCGTAAAGTAACCAAAACAACTTTTTTGTCCTCTACATTTATTACAAGTTTATAGAGGTTCTCCAAGAAAATGATGCTTCTTTGTCGTATATCTACAAGGATATTATTGGCTATATGACTAGCAGTAGTATATGTAATATTTGAATAGCTGGAAGTTGTAGATTTTAATTCAGGAGAAAGGAGATTAGTGCAAACGGCAATTAGTCCGTTAAAATACTTTATTTTCTCTTCATTTAGGAGAGATTCTATTCTATCAATTATTTCTTGATGATCATCTAAGCCTCTCACTTTACAAACTTCTAAGTTATACCCAGCAATATCATTTATGCCTTCAATAGCTTGTCTTCTAATATTACTATCTTCATTACTACTGTACTTCAGAAAAATCATTAATATTTTCTTGATGTCGAAGTAGAAGTAACAAATATGTCGATAGCAATTGAGACATGCATTAATAAGTTTACTTTTGCTATATAAGAGAGAGACCATATCTTCAGAGATCATAAAAAATGGTTCATGAGTAACTTGCAGAGTCTCCAATCTTTGTAATAGACAATCAAGAATTGAAAATGCTTTTTCTGGGATGCGATAAGCGAAAGCATCAAGCAAATTAATATAGTCTTCAATGGTCTTGAAATCAGTTACTTCATTTAGAATCTTTTCTATCTTTCCAGCTTCTTTTTCTAGAGAAGTCAGAATAACATCTCCATCATTTTTGGCGAGTTGAATCAGTATATTCTTTCTAGTCTTGATATCAATCATTTTCAATCCTCATCTAATAACGATAAAACATCAGATAACACTTCATCGGCTGCATCTTTACATATCTTGATATCGACAGCTATATAGTAGTTTCCTGTATCTTCAATAACCTTTGAAACGTGGCTTAGATAATCAGCAGTACTTCTTATCTGCTCAGATGTGTAGCCATACTTCTGCTTGAGTCTTTCAATTAAAGTGTCTTTAGAAACTGCATTTTCTCCTTCTAACCAGTATATATAGCCTAGTACCCTTTGAAATAATTCTAGATTAAAGAGTTGAATTAAGCTTCCATCAGAATTATTTTCGTGAGAATCTTTGAATTCTGGTATATCTTGCAGAGAAGGAGTTTGTTCTTTGTCTTTTTGCTCTATGGCATCTAGTACTTCCCTTGCGTTGTCATATGTTTGAATACCCAACTCATTTTTAAATGAATTGTTTAAGCGCTTATCTCTACAAAGAACATAAAAGTTTGCCGTGGTTTCCGAAAAATCAAGTGCAGCCTCTAAAATCCAAGCGTCAGGAAAATGTTCTTTTCTTGCCGTCCGTGTCTTTGCATCTTCTCTGTTTTCTACTCCTTTTTCGCTATTTAATGGATTATTGAAGGGTGGCTTCCAATCAAAGTATCTTGTAAATGCACCTTCCGTATGATGAGGCTGTTTACTTAGAACGTATAACCTATTATCACTGACTAGCTTACTAGAATAAGCACTTACTTTGGAGTCTATGTCTTTCTCAAATGATTCAATAGAAATATTGGCAATAAAATGAGGGTTTTCATAAAGCCTAGAATAACCTGTTGTTGGGCTTTTATCCCAAGTATCGATTAGAGTGTCTATAGATTCTTTTACTCGTCTGGCTTTTTGAATAATCTCATCTCTCCACTGTGAACACCTCTCTTTTAGAACTAATTCTGGAATAACGATCTGTATATTTGCTTGTTTTGATTCTTCTAGTAATAATTGCCAATCAGGATCTTTCCAACTTACTCCTTTAAGGAAGCTGGTATCAATAAATATGATGGGTTTACTATCAGGAGTTGTCATCTAAAGCAATTGACTTTCGAGCATCAAGTATAAGTATGTAATAGAAATTTTGGCAAATTTTTTATTGTTTATTTTACCTCACCTTCTGCCCCTATGCTATTAGGTACTAAGAATTGAGGCGATCGCCCTTAATTTGCTGAAAATCAAAACAGCGATTTATATAGGGTAATATATAGCTAGTAAACGCTTGAGATTCCTATGGAGGTATAAAATGAAACAAAAACGAATTACAGATTTAACCATAGAAGATCTCAAAGCCGTGATTACTGAAGTAGTAGTTACGCAACTACAGCAATGGTTTGGCAAACCAAACTCATCAATTACCACAGTCAAACCAGAGCCAACCGTCCCTACCAATCAGCCCTACGTTAATGCTGAAGGCGTTTACATATTACCAACAAGGACACCCGAAGAAATTGCAGCAAGGGCAAAAGCATTGAGCGATCTTTTTAGTGAATGGGATCTCCGAGATGATGCTGATGAACAGCGAGAGACATGGGAATACTTGCAACAGGCTCTAGGCGAAGAATCGATAACTGAACGTCCACTCTCACTCACCGCATGATTGTTTTACTTGACTCAGCCCCACTCGGCATCCTATCAAACCCCAACTCCACCCCCGCCACCCTAGAATGCCGCTATTGGTCAGAGAGATTAGTTGCCAAGGGTTATAGGTTAATTGTTCCTGAAATTACCGACTACGAAGTTAGGCGAGAATTGCTAAGAGCCAACAAACTAGCAGGTATCAGGCGTTTAGATCAGCTAAAAAATAGATTGGAATATTTACCCCTGACCACAGCAACGATGCTGAAAGCTGCTGAACTTTGGGCAGAAGCGAGACAGACAGGTAAACCAACAGCCAGTCCAGATGCACTAGATGGCGATGTCATCCTTGCTGCACAAGCATCATTAATTGCCGAATCACAGGGCGATCGCATTGTCGTAGTCGCCACAACAAACGTAGGACATTTGGAAAGATTTGTAAACGCCAAATACTGGCAAGCGATCGCCTAAGTTACAGAAACAAACATAGATTCACTTCAAAAAACAGCCCAACCACTCAATCAAGAAATGCACCTGCTTATCCCCAGGCAGGAGAGCCAGACTCGTGATTTTAATTCTCCCCCTCTCGAAAGAGAAACGATAATAGAACTCAATCGGAATCTTCGCATGAAGCAACTCCCAAAGCGAATCCGTCAGCTTCGAGTCCAGAAACAGATCGCGCCCATCCTCCGACGCATAAATGCGAAACACCCCAACCTTCCGCGCCACCAACTTCAATTCCATCACCCTAAGTAATACCTGCGTTTCTTCAGGCAAAGTCCCATACAGACCCTCCCAAACCGCCGCCAACTTGAGAATTTCCTCCTTCGACTTCACCTTTGCCAAAGTCAAATAAGCATTAATCTTCTTCTCATTGTTCTCTATATAACTGTCAGGAATAAAAGCCACCAAACGCGGCAACTGAAGCTCAGTATCAGCAACTTCAGGCAAAATCTTCCCCCGCAACTCATTAATATATTCCTGAAGCAAATCCATATAGAGCGCAAAGCCAATCACATCCGCCTGACCCGACTGCTCCTCACCCAAGAGATCGCCCAATCCACGAATTTCCATATCGCGCATCGCTAGTTGATAACCCGAACCAAGCTGACTAAACTCCTGAATCGCATCCAATCTCCTCTTCGCTGAATCTGTCAACTCAAGGTTAGGCGGATACAGCAAATAAGAATGAGCCTGAATCCCCGCCCGACCAACCCGACCACGCAATTGATACAGTTGCGCCAAACCTAACTTATGAGCATCCTCAATCACAATCGTATTCACACGCGGAATGTCCAAACCCGACTCAATAATCGTCGTACAGAGGAGAATATCCGCCTCATTGTTATTAAAAGCGACCATCGCCGCCTCTAACTCCGACTCCTGCATCTGTCCATGCGCGATCGCCAATCTCACATTTGGTAACATTGCCTGCAAAGAAACAGCGATCGCATCAATCCCCTCAATACGCGGCACAACATAAAACACCTGACCACCACGGTCTAACTCATGACGAATCGCCGTTTTCACCAGTGACGCATCATAAGCAGACAAATGCGTTTGAATCGATCGCCTTGAGGGAGGAGGAGTCGCAATCACACTCATTTCCCGCACCCCAGAAAGAGCCGCATAGAGAGTACGCGGAATCGGCGTAGCACTCAAAGTCAATGAATCCACATCCCCCTTCATAGTCTTGATTTTTTCCTTCTGCACCGTGCCAAAGCGTTGTTCCTCATCAATCACCAGCAAACCCAAATCGTGAAACTCAACATCCTTAGACAACAGTTGATGCGTACCGACAATGACTTGTACCTCACCATCCGCAACCCTTTCTAAAACCTGCTTGCGCTCCTTCGCAGGGCGAAACCGATTCACGATCTCCACAGTGAAAGGATAAGCCGCAAACCGAGTTTGGAGCGTATGAAAATGCTGTTGTGCCAGAATCGTCGTGGGAGCTAACAGAGCCACTTGCTTACCCGCACAAACCGCTTTAAAAATAGCCCTTACCGCCACCTCCGTTTTACCAAAGCCGACATCACCACAAATCAGCCGATCCATTGGGCGATCGCTTTCCATATCTTGCTTCACATCTTGAACAGCTTTGACCTGATCGGGTGTGAGTTGATAGGGAAAAGAATCCTCCATCTCCTGTTGCCAATCGGTATCAGGTGGGAAAGCATAGCCAACTAAATTGGCGCGACGGACATAGAGTTGTAGTAAATCCCTCGCTAACTTGTAAATCTCCTTTTGGCATTTGCTCAGAGCGTTATCCCAGCCCTTTGTATTGGCGATGCTGTTTAACTTAGGCGGCTTATTAGAAGCACTGCGATAGCGGGAGAGGATTTTCTCATTTTCCTGCACGATCGCCACCGCAGTCTTACCATCAGCAAACTCAACGATGTAATGCGGTTGCTTTTCCCCTTTCACTTCAATGGTTTCAAAGCGCGTAAATTTGCCAATCCCATACTTACGATGCACGACATAATCACCAACATTTAGTTCGTCAGGATTAACTGACTTAGCCGTATTCATTCGTGAAGGATGCACAAAGGTGGGTGAGGCTAATAATTGCTGTCCAAATAACTCGCGATCGGTCAAGAGGGCAAGCTTACAACTAGGCAAAACAAAGCCTTGCATTTCCATCAGTCCCGAATATTTCAAAATCACTGGTTTACCAGCTTTCTGAATCCGCGTAATGGACTGTAAATCATCAGAATCACTGACAAAGTTAGCAATGCAGTCATATTCCTTGAGCAAAGTTGCCACGCGCAAAGGTTGAGCCGAAATCAGGGTGACTTGATATTCCGATTTGAGATATTCACGAATGAGAGACGCAATCTGGTCAAACTGATGGGGAACTATGGGAATAGAAGTACTGGCAAAGTTAAAAATATTGGCTTTAGGTTTAAGTGGTTGCTCGGTAAGTTGAAGCATCTGAAATTTCTTCGCCTCAGTCATGCACTTAGCAAAGTCCCAATGCAGTTTCGGTGTATCGGCTTGCGATTGATTTTGATAAAGTTCATCGGCTGCTTCGTACCAGCGATCGCCATAGCTCTGACATTGTTCGGGTTCATCAATGGCAACAATAAAGTTTTTGGGTAAGTAATTCAGTAGTGTGGCTCTATGAGATGAGTTAAACTCATGTAAATCGACAGGGGCGATCGCGATGCTGGATAGGTCAGTGAAGCTTTTTGGATTAGTGGGGTCAAACTCTCTGATTTTCTCGACAGTACCACGATTGCAGCTTAGGCGCACGGGTAGATTTCGATTAACAGGAAATACTTCAAAACTAAATCCTTTGTGGCTCCATTGTTTTGATTCCTTTACTTCTTTGACTTCTGCATATCCCAATCTTGCCAGAGCCTCGGCAAGTAATTTAACCGATTGCGAATCGCCGATATTGAGATAGAGATTATGTTTTTGGAAGACTTGAGTGGATGGTAGATGGAGCTGTAGTGCTTTAATGGTAGTAGCGATCGCTAAGTTATGCTGTGGTTTGGCAAGTAGTTCCGCTAATATCTCAATCTTTGTCCAAGCAGTTTCTAAATCGATTTGGCTAGATTCGTAGGGAAATGTATCAAGGGGAGGGTATAGATAGACGCGCCATGACATTGACTGAAGTTGCAAAGCCCATCGGGTTGCTTCTTCGACGGTGGCGGTGACGATGAGTAATGGTTTGGTTTGTTGTTGACAGAGGTGAGTGCTAACTAGTCCTTTGCCTAAGCGTGATAGTCCTGATAGGGATATGCTTTTGGCTGTTTTGAGTTTCTCGCCTATTTTTGTGGCGATGGTTGACTGGGCTATATTCTCTAGGACTGCTGTGAAGGTCATGGGTATAGTCATGAATAGACTAATTCAGGTTCATTGATAAGGCGTAATAGCTTGACAGGTTCGATTGTTTCCATAGCAAATGTATTGCCTTTTTTATCGGTAAAGTCGATTAGGAACGCTTTGTTATCAAAGGACATTAAAACTGTTCCCATTTGTCCTCTTCGCAGTAGGATTTGCTGATGAGTGACTTTATGCGTAGCGATCGCATCTTCTGTTAAAGCAACAAGGTCATATTCTTGGATTTCGTTCATAGTTGTTTTTCTAATCAATAGGCTAATTTCATTGGCTATGATTTGGAGATTGTGGGTTGTGCTTATTGTAGCAAGGTTGTTATAGGCGATCGCTAAATCTATACTTGACTTATTATATAAAATTTTGTATAATTTAGTAGTATTTTAGATATATGTAAAAAACTATGTCAATCAAGTTTTACGAAAGTCCGTTTCATGCGATCGAGGAGCCTGAAGTCGCTAGTAAGTCGGTTTTGAAGGCTGACTTGACGATCATGATTAGAGACATAATTGAAGATAAAGGTTGGACACAAAAGGAAGCGGCTGAAAGGTTGGCGGTTACTCAGCCGCGTGTGTCGGACATTGTGAATGGAAAAATTGATAAATTTACTTTGGATATGCTGTTTTCAATGTTAGATAAGCTCGGA
>NZ_JAYGIF010000074.1:0-14248 GCF_034931345.1 Pseudanabaena sp. CCNP1317
TGGACGACCAGAATACCCTAATGATCTCTAAAAGTAGATGTCCTGAAATCAGCAGTGGCATCTATCCCAAGCCAGGCAAGAAATTTGCAGAGATTGTTCAGAATTGGTTGAATGACACATCATCCCCAAGTACAGCCGCAGTTGTTCCAACAAGGGATATAACACCAATATATGCAGTACAGGAGCAACCTGCCTATGCGATCGCCGCAGTTGCCAGCAACGACAGTATTGCCCAAATTGCAAGTACAAACGGTCATGTCGCCGCGATCGCCAGTACTAATGGTCATGTCGCCACATTCATTGAGACTAATATTCCTAGTCCTAATGTTCAACCATCTGCTCCCGCGACCAGCAGACAAGATAACCCAGCCAAAGCAGCATTTAAGGCACTTTTAGCTGTGACCCAACAACCAACGGGCAAAGTGATTGAAGCAAGCATCGATTTGTATGGAGCCGATGCCACTGGATTAAAGCCAAAATTCAGCAGTGAAAACATGACCGCAGTGCAAATTAAAGAAGTGTGCGAAGCCTTAATGCTTGAATGGCTTGGAGTAAAAGGATATGTAGTTGAACTTGCTCAAAACCTAATCGACATCTCATCGTCTAGATATCCAGGACAATATTCCTTGATTGCCACTGATATTAACTCCCAGCTTGAATTCTAGATTTAAAGCCAACCATGCTATATAACCATAACTCTCTAGCAAATAATTTACTAGAGAGTTATGGCATCTATGGGAACGGAAACGCTATCGCGTAGAAGTTCGTGAAGTGATTCCTAAACAGGTATAAATCGATGTGTAATTCAATAAATACAGTAGTTGTCTCTGGCTATATTGGTATTGTCTCCCCAGTCCGTCAAACTAGAACTAGCGGTAAGGATGTATTAGACTTTAGCCTTGCTGTACAGCCCAAACCGCGCAGAGACAACGATGGTAATTGGATCAACCAAGAGCCACTTTGGGTAAAAGTTGTTTGTTGGAATGGTACTGCCGAGTATGCAGAAGAACGTGCTCAGTCAGGACGTTTTGTGGAAGTAGTGGGAGTACTATCCCAACCAGAAGGATATCAATCTAAGAAAGATAAGAAACATCATGCACGTACAGTCATCAGCGCCCAATCTCTTAACTTTATTGATGTTGAGAGAAAGAATGCCGATGATGCTGATGAAGAATATGAGCCAACTACTGCATACGATGATGATTTTTAGCTAACTGTTTCAGAGAGAATTTACTTTGCTAATCCTCTCTCTGAAACAACTTCTCTAAAAAAGAACAGATATTTGCCGCAAGCGAATGTTTGTTCTTTTTTTATCGCTATCGCTTGAAGTTCATGCCCAACTAGATGCAAAGAAGGTTACGATGATTTACTCACATAAAGGCTATCAATGTTTACTATTGCCACGAGTCTCGAAGAAAGGTGTTCAATGGAGTTGCAAACCCAAGAGCAGTGACAGCATGGAGCAACAAGCATTTGTAACATGGTCTAGAGCCAAGCTGATTGTTGATATCGACATTCTCCAAGCTAAGCAGAAGTTTACAAGTCTTGTGGAATTATTCTTACAGGAGCGCAGCGCTGAGTTCCCATTATATCCACGACCAGAATTACCCGATGCGACAATTGAAGCGATCGTTGACGCAAGAGTTTATCTGGTTGCGAATAATAGCGGCAAGAATCATACAGCGAAGTTTCGGGTATTTACAGAATCTCGTCTGCGAGTTTTCCCTTCGCACAGTCCTATCCCCGTTGGCATCAAATCCCAACCAAGACGGATGGAAAATGCAGCCTAAGTAAAAAGTAAAATCCTCACTGTGAGGGTTTTACTTTTTTTTACAATAGGGAAGTCCGACACTGTGAATTTTTAGAACAAATAGGCTAGCGCCAGTGCTTGTGTAAAAGCGTATAAGTTAAACAGCGTGAAAGCCATGACCAACCTAATAGACCTAGATCAGAGCCGACTGCGGCTATGCATTGAAATTTTACCTGAAACCGAACAATCACCAGAAAGGCTAGTGATTATTTCCATTTGTCGAGATTTGGGAAGACCGCTAATCCGCACGATCGCCTTATCAGCGCTCACACCGATCCCAGCGCCACTAGCAGAAATCATCCAAGCCTATGCTGAGAGTGACCTAGCATCTCCAATTGAACCAGATGAATCAATTGAGGAAGAACAGAAACTACCCGTAAAACTTGAATTTGGAAATTTTCCAAAGAAAACTACACCAGCAACTTCTAAACTACATCAACAGGCTCTACAACTATGAATACAACCACTACACCTAACTACAGCATCAAAGTTGAAGGACAAACGATCCCAGTGCCACCCGAAATTGGCAGCAGTGATGAGCAAATCAAGGCTACGCTCAGTCAGTATTTTGAAGGAATCAAAAACTCACAAATTCGGCGAACAGTTCAAGCGAATGGAGATGTCCTCGTGGATATCTGTAAACAAGCAGGACCAAAGGGCTAAGTATGTCCGAGCTAGTCCTGACCAGTTTGATTACAGCCAATGAATTTATCAATCCCTTGCTAGAAATACTATGGGAGATTGAGCAGCATGAGCAGCAAGGACAGCAACTAATCGAAATCGGTGAAATTGAGCTAGAAAACTTTACTGAAGCAACAATTTTATCTAGGCAAAATAGTTGTTTATTGCAACGATCTCTAGACAACTTAAAAAAGGCGCACCCGATCGCTGCCCCTGCGGTAATCAGAGGATTCTAGAATGGACAAAGCCAAATTCCAGTGGATGTGTTCCCATACATCTGAAAGAGCCGCCGATCACCTTGAATCCATGCAGCAACGTGCAAATATGCTGAGACTATATCAGCATTACTATCCAGAGAAATATCTGCAAACCACAGCCAGCCTAGCCTTTGCAAGACCCGAAGACTATAGCGAAAAAGAAATCGAATTTCTGACTTTAGTGGACGAGCAGTTCTTTCCTTTACCCTTAGTAATGACAGATTTGGAACGTATAGCCCATATACCAATAGACCCAATTGGTACTTCATGGTACTACGACGAATTTGAAGGATTAGGTGCAACCGAGAAATTTCTGATGTGCCTAATTCATGACATCAGTAGTGAAGTATGGGATGACGTAGAAAGCGAACTGGGTAAAGAATTGCCCCCAGTCGAAGATTACATATCCGATGTGCTTTTGCGTCAAGAGGCAAAAAAGGCGAGGGGGATGATCTCTCGATTGCCATTGGCGATGGAGGTGCTAACCCAGTCAACGGATAATATCTGGCTAGATATGACCTACGAAAGCGAAATCACCGATGCTGATTGGACGGTAGAGGTGATTGACATACTGACAGAAGCATACACAGAGGCTCAGACAATCATGAAGGAATACAGAGAATTTATCGAATGGCTAGATCAGGACTCCAAAAACTGCGTCAAGGTAGTGCGGTTGTGGAACAGGTGTAAAGAAACCGTTCCTCAACTACATTCTCACTATATCACCCATGCATTAGCGGGATAAGGAAGAATCAATGTTAACAATAGATCCGATGCAAGATGCTCTCAATCCTGATGGGTATCCACTGATAGAAGCAGATGCAAAACTGCTATTTCTAAAAGGAGGACATTACTGCTTTCAATATCGAGATGCAGGAAAAGAAACCTATAAATTTCTATCACCTGAAACTGTCAGAGCCGCATTTCAACATGAACAAATTGACTCAGGATGGATACCCAGTGGCGTACAGCGATTGGGTAGTTGTAAACAAGGACAATGGTTCGTACAGTTTATACCGCCCGCAAGACGAACATTTACGTTCACAAATTTGACTGAAGACGGAGAGCCGATCGCTTTGACCATCCCGATGATGGGTTTAGTGTTTATGCTCTGCGGTGATAGTTGTTATGTTTGGGCAACTAACTTCAAAATCTTCAATGCAGAGGCTCCTATTTACCATGTGCCATTACCGAATATCTACGGTGATGGCAGAATCTGTATGGGTAATGAAAATAGCTTTTCTAGCCAATTAGAAGGAATAGAGAAACTAGCTGAAGCATGGCAGATGTTTATGAATGCACCGTTTAGCAATCATCTTGTGAATGATAAATCAACTTCCCATCCACAAGATATTCGTTTGAAGCTATTACAACTCCAGAAATCCAACCGCTATCCAATCGCCGATCTTGTCCGATGTGGCTCTTCGGTGAAGGTAGCGATCAATATGATTATAAACCGATGAAATTATTAGAACACGTTCAAAAACACACAGTTATCACAAACCCAGTTACCGCAAACCCAGTATTGCCAACCTTTAGTGCAGGGCTAATTCAGCACATCATTGCCACGAATCAGCATCTGCCTGAAATTGCGGCAACCTCAATGTATGAGTACGTTTACGCAGGAAATGGCACATTTGTCAGAGCGAGACGGGAAGGGTTGGTAGCGATCGCGCCTGTGGTCTATTACAAAGCCAAAGGACTGAGAGCCATATCAGCATCAGTCCAGATGACCTACCCACCAGTACCCGTTGCACTAGTACAGCAAATGCTAGAGGCATCTCGCCTACCGAGCAATGGAGAAGGTAAACCAGTAGAAATACTGTTTCACCTGTATTTTGAGAATGGTAATTGGCAACTGACAATACCAGAGCAAGAGCAAACCGCCAGATCCTGTAGACCATTAGACAATTCTCTAAATAGCTCCTATGCAAAAGCATTGATCGAAGTACATTCGCATCATGGGATGAACGCATATTTCTCAGATACGGATAATCGTGATGAGACAGGCTTTCGGATCTATGGAGTATTGGGTGAAATATTCTCAAACCCACAAATCAGGATGCGCGTAGGAATCTACGGTCATTTCTATGAAACTACCACAACTGGTATTTTCGATCTTCCGCCCCAACTAACAGATTGTCTATCGGAGGATTGGTAATGCCAACCTTATCATTACCATTTGCCGAAGCTGTGCCAATTCTGCTCCCCTCCTACGATCAACTGGACTTAGTTTTAATTGGTTGTGGAGGCACAGGTGGATGGCTAGCCGTGAATTTGCCGCGTATCGCCTACCTGCAAAAACAAGCAGGGAAAAAGGTATCGCTCACCTTCATTGACCCAGATCGGGTAGAGGCAAAAAACATTCCCCGCCAAAACTTTATTCCCAGCGATCTGGGATTGCCTAAAGCATCAGTTCTGGCGGCAAGATATGGGTGGCAATGGGGAATTGAAATTAACGCGATCGCCGCGCCATTTAAGGAAAGCATGGCAACACTACGCTGGAAGCATTTGGTGATTTGTATTGGCGCAGTAGACAATCCTGAAGCCAGAGTTGAAATTGCCAAAGTTTTAGAAAACGGGAAATCAGTTTTCTGGCTTGACTGTGGTAATCATTACGATTCGGGACAAGTCCTGCTTGGCTCACAGGGCAAAGTGACAAATATGAAAAGCTCCTTTCATGTTTCCACCTTTTGTACGGCGCTACCCTCACCCGCACTGCAACATCCAGACCTCTTGATTGAACAGGAGACGACCGAAAAAGTACTGTCATGTGAAGAAGCGGCGCTCGTCAACGCGCAGTCGATGTCCATCAACCATCGCATTGCTGACGAAGCTTTGGATATGTTACTACGCTTACTGAGCGGAACCCTTACCCGCTTTGCGACCTATGTGAATTGCAAACATGGTACAGCATGGTCGAGATTCAATACACCTGAAGAAGTTGCCGCAGTGATTGGTGAAACTGAGCAATATCTAAAAACCACACCCAAGGAATCAAATAGTCAATCTGAGATGTTCTAAAAAAATATCTCAGATTGACTATTTTTTAACTGCAACGCTTTACTCTGTGAGGCGTTGCGGTTCTGATTGGATGAGAACCTTGAGAAAAGGAAGGAATTTCATCTAGCCAAGGGATGCCACATAGTTTGAGTACGACATCAGCACTAGCATATTGAACGAGAGCGCCCCAGTTGGAACAAGCAATCACCCGATTTCGATTAGAAAGTAAACCAATCGGAGGTTTGATAATTTTGATTGAGATAGGAAGCTGATTCTTATGCGCCGCCGCAATTATTTGACAGGTGCAGGGGAAGCAAATATCGCAAAGAAGTGGGTAGTAGAGATCGTTGCAGAGGAAATCAATAATCTCGCCCAGAATATCTTCGTTGATATTAACGATCAAAGAATCCTCACCAGTGAAGATGGCGCGAGCCAGTCTTGTTGAGCGAGGAGACGATCCACCAGCAAACTGGACATTGCCATACTGGATTACTTCGTCAATGGATTTACTAACAAATTTTTGGATGTCAGAACGGTGCTGCTTAATGAACTGAGCCGTCGTGTCGATATCGATGGGTTTAGAAATCTGAGAATCAAGGAAAGTCGTTACAGAACGGAGTTTCACCTGTTTGGCAGAAAAGCGATCGTGGTGATATTGATAAAAAATACGGATAAAGTTATCGCGTAGAAAATTAAGTCGTTTCTCTTTAGGAGCAGCGAAAATATCGGTTAAAGTACCCATTTCAGATTCCATTATAAAATTGCTAGATAAAATTCCTAGCTCCGTCCCCAAATCTGAGCCTAGTGACTAAAATCATTGATTTTCTCATGATAGCTCTTTCTGAAGTTATCTGAAGTCATCTGGATAACCAAATAATCATCAAATTAGTTCAGCGCCTATGAACTGGGAGCAGGGATATGGTGCGTGACTACTGAGCGGATGGCTAAAAATAAAAGTGACAATTGCTCACGTATAGGTTTCCAAGGGGAAAGTTCAGTCGGCATAAAAGCGCTCAAATAGGTAAGTACAGAGATAACTTGAGTCCACATTGCAAACTGACAATTAGCGATCGCCCCCACTTGAGTAATTGTTATAGGGAGGGGGCGATCGACAGAAACGGACTGAGGTGCAATGCCCTGTTCAAGAGATGCTGTGCGTCTTTGCATAATTTCCTGTAGCTGTTGCCACGCATCAGGATCGAGCCAACAGACATTAATCATGCCACTAGCACTGTGCAGACGCTTTGAGCAAATCTTCACACCAAGCTGGTTACACAGCAGCCGAAATATCCAAATGTTTGTGGCATTGGCAGAAATGTTAAAGCCCAAATATCTTTTAATATCGAATCTAAATTGACGGCAAATGTCACCCAAGCTTGCTAAGTCAGCATCAGTATACTGAACATCAGGATTGAGTAAATCTTTCAACCCCAGACGATCCCTGATAAACCTGCCCAACTCATGACAAGGCTGATCTGGCAAGAAGATACCCATGCCAAATTTTGCCTGACGCGCAAAAATATCAATATCAGATTCCACAGCAAGATCTGATTCTGATTGGAGTAAAGCTTCCAACTTGAGAATCTCCGAACGACGTTGACCATTGTGGTCGTATTCCACAAGTTGTGGTGTAACCTCATCAAGTCCATAAAAATCCGATAGCGCCGTTTTTTCTACGCTCAATCGCTCTTCGTGAGACTGACACTCATGTTTAGCGATCGCTGTTTGTTCTGAACTACTCAGTACCTTTGCCCCAGCAACAGCTTGGTAATGCTCCTGTTTAACTAATGCTAAAGCCGCCTTAATCGACTTACCAAAATCATCATTATTGACGGTAACGACCGTGACTTGATTGCCTTCAAACTTAAGTCGTTCGAGCAGATGATCTCGCAAAGCCCACATCGCCGAATTAGATTTTGCTTCAACATTTGCCCAGAGGTCAATGTGAGTATTCTCAGCCGTAATATTATCAACCATCGGCAATAGAGAATCACCCAGCCCAGCGCGAATCAGACTGACTTCCCGATCCCAGCGATTCCTGAGAGTTGCTTTTAGATGCTTGGGAGACTCCGAGCGATCGATTTTACAGAAATTGAAACCGCGCTCAGCGCACCAAACTATACGAGGGACATTATCTCGTACTCGCGATAAAGCCTGACTAGCATCAGCATCCGTAACCGTGCCATAGAACAAACCATAGACTTTGTTAAATCGCTTGACCTCAATGGATATACCCGTATTCATGGAAGGAGTGGCAATCACCACATCGTAATTGAAAACGCGCTTATTGATATTGGTTACAAAGTCAGTCTCGTGCCGACCACCACTGGTATCGGAGTTGAACAGCAAGATTTTGGCTTTGGGGCGAATTGACTTGATGCTTTCAACTAACTTAGCGATCGCTTTACTACTGGACTTGCTATCAGTAGTCACAAAGATGCGATTACCCTTGGCTACATCCGCCAATAGTTCTTGAATAATGGGCGCATCGTTACTGGCGACCATAAACTTAGCAGGATAGCCTTCAGGCTTGAAATCGTTTTTAATCAAAAACACATCAGCACCGTCACCACGCAAAGCTTGTAGATAATTCAAACTGACATCAGAGAGATCGGCATCCGCTACGATTACCCGTTTAGCTAACTTCACCAGAATATGCAAACGTGCTAGCAGCGCAGGACGCTTACCATCCTTGTTACAAGTTGAGCCTGAAATCAAATGTCGCAGCACCTGTTCTACCTCATCGATGACGAGATCGCAACCAACAAACTGACGGGGATCAAAGGCTAGTAAGCTATCAACACAGGCTCCGACCCGCAAGGCATAATCTGAATCAGTAATAAATTGTCCATTAGCAAGATCGAGATCGCCCTTGAAATCAGCATTCATGACCTTACATAAGTTGCGAACCAAACTGACACGATGCCCTAGCAAAGCCAGCTTATCTGTTCCCGCCACGATCGCCGCGATTGCTTTAGTTTTACCCGTGCCTTTAGCCGACTGAATCGCCACGATACCAGTTTTGGGAATGTAATCAGGAATTTGATACTGGTCTAGCTGAAACACAACATTCATGTGCAAACTCTTGGAAGGCTTAAAAGTAAGTTGTTGAGATTGCTGATGATGCCAAGCATAGGTATTCAGAGAGACGGATGCCAAGTAAACCCGCTCGAAAGCATCCACACCGCGATCGACAATAAAATCATCAATCCCAGTTTTATCAGTACTTTCAAGCAAAGGAAGCTGGATTACTTTGACCTGACATTGTGCTTCTACAAAAAGTTTTCCAGTTCTGACCGTGGCAAGAAAAATATTATGTTTTGTTTTCTCCTTAGTTTCAGCATCAAAGCAAAACAGTACCTGTCGCTCTGGTACTGCAAATTTAGCTAGATAAGGCTGAAGTGACAACACCCCATGCTCATCTGTGACCCGCCCCATCGTGATACCACTCAAAGCGATCGCCACATAACCCTGAGAAAGCAAGCAGCAAGCTTTTTTCATGCCTTCACAAATAAAGATCGGAATTTCAGGATGTTGGCTGACCCAATCCCAAAAGTTGATCGAGGCAGGCAAATTAGAGCAATCTAAGTCACTGGCATAGCGGTCAACGACCTTTTGCCAAATTGAGTGAGTGACCAAGGCAAACCCACCAACTTGCTCACGGTTAGCAGGGTTCTCATACTTTCGGGGCTTACCTTTCTGGGAATCAATGATAGGATGACTAAGCTTGACCTGAAATACTTCAGGTTTCTCTAAGAATGGATTCCAAGTATTAATGAGAGCACCAAACAGTTCAGGGCGTTGTTGACGACCAGATTGCCAAGCCGTCCGCCACTTAGAAGCTTTCCAGTTTAGAGCCTCATGAATGGGATAGCTGATATCATCGCCATTAGAAATCACTTCATCAGTCAAGATTTCAACCGTAGAAGCGAAAAGTTCGGGATTTATAGCACTGCCATCAACCCATTCACGTTGTACTAAATCGGAGAATGTAAGTAGACTTTTAGGTAGTAATTGCATTTTTAAGTTTAAGTGAATAAATAGGGCTTCGGTAAAAAAAATATAATTATTGTTTCGCCAAATAAGCCATTGGATCGGTAGCAATACCCCCTTGTGGGCGGATTTCAAAGTGGAGGTGAGGACCTGTACTATTCCCTGTACTACCCACAGCAGCCACTACTTGAGACTGAGTGACAGTATCTCCTTGTTTGACAAACAGAACATTGAGATGAGCATAACGAGTAATCGAACCATCACGATGCCGAATATCGAGCATATTGCCATAGCCGCTATCATCCCACCCCGCAAATTCAACAATACCAGTAGCCGCAGCCCAGACAGGAGTACCGACAGGTGCAGCAATATCAATACCTTGATGGATTTTTCCCCACCGCCAACCATAACCTGAAGAGATCGTACCTTGAGTAGGCCAGATGAATGCAGAATTAGTATTTTTATCAAACAAGTCATTTTTTGCGGGAAGAGTGGGTAAGTTGATTTGTAGGTACTGGTTTTGATTTTCAGAGTTGGAAGCAATTAACTGTTCTTGGTTAATCACCAGACGATCAAGGGTTTCCAAATCCTTAGTCAGTCTGAACATTTCTACGGTTGTCATCCGCGCCTCTGACTCAGGCAACATGGCTAACTCAGTAGGAATCTGGACTCCTTGAAAGTGAAATCGCGATATCCAACTTTTGTCAGTCAGGGGCTGTTCCGTAAATTGACTAGAATACAAACTAGTCAGAGTCGGAACCTCATTGGTTAGTTGCAATAGCCGTTGTCTGAGCATATCTCGTTTAATTACAAGCTCCTGTTTGGTTTTTCCCTCCCGTCGCTGAATCAGGCTACTAACATCACCAGGGATGACTAAAGGCTGCTCAATACGCAAGTAATCAGTAGCCAGTATTCCTGAAGCATGGGAAATGGCTTGCTGCGGGACTTGATACAGGTTGGCAATCTGACTGAGTGTATCATCAGGTTGGACTTTATAAACAATCCCCTCAATAGGAGGAATGACGAGTTGTGTACCAATCGGTAAATCCGTAACCGCACTAATGCCGTTAGAAGTAGCGATCGCCGCCGCATCAACATGATAAAGCTGAGTCAGTTTGTAAAGAGTATCGCCAGCTTGCACTTGATGTACCTTTGCCCCAATATTTTGAGATTCCCACCAGTTGGTAAGATCGACTTTTGGGGTAGTATCCGTCCTAACAACTGCGGGGCTAACTGCCACTTGATATGAAATTATAATAGTGTTGATAGACCAGTAAAAAACTGTATCTCCTCTTTTTTGAAAAACCCAACTCACACAGCATATTGGCAAGAGGTAATTTTGGGAATACGTTGAGCCAACTCTACAGATTGTTCAGTATTGTGATTACCGTAAACCAGATTAAAAATTCAAGTCAAAATATTTAAGGATGAACGAATGAGCAAGCAAAAATTAGACAGTAAGCGTAAGCATAATCCAGAGACAGCTTCACAAGCATCTGAATATATCAGGCTATATACCGAAGAGAATTATCCACTTAGAGAAATAGCCAACCAATTTAAGGTCGGAGTTTCGACTGTATATAATTGTATGGTTTCAGCAGGATTTACAGAATTTAGGGCGCGTAGTTCTCGCACCAGCCATACGAGAATGTCGATGGAGCAGCAGGCGATCGCCTTATACCAATCAGGACTAACGAGGTCAGCGATCGTCCAAAAATTAAATGTCGCCGCCAGAACCCTCAACAAAATCCTTGAAAAGCATAATATTCCCATTCGTCGGGGCATCGATCCCGTTACCTCAGCCAATCGCGCCGCCCAATACAACAAAGCCTACAACGATTACAACTTAACCCTAAGAGAAACCGCAGAGCTATTTGGTATCTCGCATCCAATCGTATTGCAGGAACTAAAGCGCAATGGCTACCCGATCCGCCAAAGCGTAGACTCCAAAAACCGTTTGAAATTAAGACTAAAACATAAATTAGGCGGTATCGCAGGATTAGCAGTACCCAAACTGACTCCAAGGCAAAGAGAGCGCCGCCAGATTTTGCTGCGAATCAGACAAAGGCAAGAAGATAAACTAAAGCAAAAACGGCTAGAAGGCTATACCCGCGCCCAAGAATATTGGCAACTAGTCTGCGAGGGAGGGCTAGACTTTGATCAAGTAGGCGCGATGTTTGGAGTCACAGGCAAAACCGTCGAACGGATCATTAAGCGCAATGGTATTGACATCAAAGAACTATCACGGAAAGAAAAAGCCGAAGCCTTCAAGGAAGACGCTGTAATCGCCAAGCAATATTGGGATCTTTACAACCAGCCTATGAGCCTAGAAAATGTAGGCAAAATGTTTGGCTTAAGCGATTCCACGATTAGGCTAGTGCTGCTCAAGCATGGCTACGAAATTCGTAAACGCGGACGATTATTCAACACTGCGCCCACCATAAGGAAACCGAAAAGCCCGAAAAAGTCCAAGGTGGTAGTAGTATCAGAAGAAAGTGTCGTTGCAACTTCAAACGCTTTAGACTTTTTAGCACCAAATACACCGAATTCGCCTAATACAAAGGTCAATAAATCTACTTAAACGATGACTTAAAAAATAAATATTACGAAATTTTAAACGTTTTTAGACCGTAAAAGTTAGCTATTATGTTTTTTAAGTCATGAATTGCCGCACCTAAAATTAACGGCGATCCTCATAGACTCTCTGGGTTTCAGGCAATACCCATAGAGCACATAAACCTTTAGTCACATACTTACCATTGAGAATGATTAAAGCCTCCTTGAGGTTTTGCTGATCCTGAAGGCAGGTTTTCAAAATATCCTGATTCCAGTCCACGAGATTCCTGGCAAGTTTGCCGTTGTCACTTGCTACCCACTCCAAATCCCTAGCGGATTGGGCATTTAGACTGGGTGTAGGTAAAAACAGTTTTGCGATCGCCAAGCCCGAAACCAGACCCGCCGCTAAGCCAATCATCAACATCCCTGCACAGAAACCAATGAAGGGCAAGCTAATCGCCCGCCAATAACCTTGGGATTCCTTATGCTGTTTGTTTTTGATGATATTCGCGATCGCCTGACTAATCGCCACTTCCTGTTCCTTAACCGCAGTCTCGCGTAGAGTCGCCAGAAAGTCGCGGAACTTTTGGATACCAACATCAAAGCCTTTGGCTAAGGCACTTTGGAGTAGATTTGGCGCAGTGGCAACTGTTGCCGCAACTTGGGCATTAGACAAGAAAATTGCAATGTAAGGATCGTTCTGGGGAATGCCAGACTTAGCCACAATCTCGTAGATTTTGGCTTTGACCACGGGATCGTAGTCATGGATGGCGATATCCAGATAGGTTTTCGGCAGTGGATCGCTATTCATACTATGCTTTCAGTTCCTGTAGCTGTTTGGCTTTGGGTAGAAGCCCAGTTGACTCAAAAGCTTTATAAGCGTCACGTAAATATGTTTTGATTTGATTCCTGCCAATAATGCCAAATTCAGGGTAATTGGAAGCATCCTCGAAGGTGAGCCGCTTAGCGTTAATTTCGATCCGCCTACCATCACTCAACTTGGGAAAGTCAATCACCGCAACGTTGTATTCGGAGATCGCTTTCTGGATCGCTTCGTGGGCTTTGAAGTACCCCCATTCATCACAGCGCCCCCAATTTTTGATAAATACATGGGTGATATAGCCTTGATAATGCTCTAGCGACTCGATGAATAGCTCAATGGAATCGCTTTCACCGTCACTGACAAACCACTTGATAAATGTCACGTCATGTTCCTTGCCCAAATCCAGTAATCCTTTGGTGTCAATCCATTTCGCCACTGCTCGGTGAGCCTGAGCGGGTAAATTGACGACAACCGTTTTCTTGAGTGCATATTCAAAAATGACATCAGCCACATCAGCCATTTTTTCATTTTCCGAGAAAACAGCAGCCTTAGATTCTTTGTAAATGTTGAGTACGGTTGGGTTACTACGATCTGTTTCAATACTGGCGCGGGGAATTGCGTTATCGATCAGGTATTGCAGCATGGTGCGTGCGACCCAGCTTTTACCCACACCACCTTTTTCACCGTCGATCAGGTTGATAATTGCCATAATGTCGTCTCCTAGTATCTATTGAAGTGCTTCAAGATTTTTTGTTGCGCCAAATCATCATCGTCGTCATCATCTTCCACGGGGAGAGATTTCGGGACAATACTTTGTGGTTTGGTGGTTGCCTTACTGCTGTTTGGCTTTACCACTGAGATTGGTTCAGAGCGATCGCTATTTTCTACATTGGTAAGAGTTTCCGTTGCAGAGGGGATATTAGCCATACTATCCGACAAACTTGTAATTGGTTGTTGAGCTAGCTCAGATCCTGATGGTTTGTGTTGCGGTAAAGCCTTTTCTGCCCTAGCGGTATGGGTTTTAGCTTTTGTCCCACCCTTTTTTTGTTTTTCGTTAATTCGCCATATATACTGCTTTATAGTTTTAGCAGAGATATCGACGTGAAGTTCATCTTTTAGGTTTTG
>NZ_JAYGIF010000075.1:0-11156 GCF_034931345.1 Pseudanabaena sp. CCNP1317
TAGCGATCGCGGCTCTAACCGCCGTAGGTGTAATCTGGTTATAGACAGCGCGTTTGGGATTACGCAGATGCAGTTGCTGCTGTAAATGCCAAGCAATTCCCTCACCCTCGCGATCGCCATCGGTAGCAAGTACCACCTCTGAAGCATTCTTTACCGCAGCCCGAAGTTTAGAGACTACCTGTTGACCCTTACCTTCCGTCAATTGATAGCGGCATTCAATTTTGTTGGTATCCTTGTGCATCGTAAAGCCCAAGCTATCTTCACCATCTTTAGCAAGTTCCGTAAAGTGACCAAAGGAAGCTTCCACTTGCCATTCACTGCCAAGGATGGCTTGGATGGTTTTGCACTTGGATGGAGATTCAACGAGTAACAGCTTTTTCATGTTTTTGTACCTATATGGACTTTATCTTGAATCTGCTCTAAAAATCTATGGAGACGATAAACGACAGTGCTTGTAGTCTATAATCATCATTAAAAGTGGCGATCGCAATGGTTCAAACTCCTGTTAAACCTTTAACCCTTGAAGAGTTTCTGAAATTACCAGAGACAAAACCCGCTTGCGAATTTATTGATGGGGAGATTATCCAAAAGCCGATGCCACAGGGAAAACACAGTACAGTTCAGCTTGACCTTGGCTCGGCAATTAACCTAGCTCTCAAACCTCAAAAAATTGCCCGTGCTTATTCAGAGTTGCGGTGTAATTTTGGCGATCGCTCGGTCATTCCAGACATCGCCGTTTTTACTTGGGAACGCATTCCTAGGGATAAAGACGGCAAAGTATCCAATCTATTTGAGTCTGTTCCTAATTGGGTAATCGAGATCCTTTCACCAGATCAAAACCAAACAAAAGTGATTCGGAATATTCTCTATTGTTTAGATCATGGTACAGAGATGGGATGGTTACTCGATCCTGATGAGGAATTGGTATTTGTCTATTTTAGCGATCGCACGATTGCTGTGTTTGAAACTAAAAGCGATCGCTTGCCTGTGCCATCCTTTGCACAATCGTTTCAGCTTACAGTGGGTGAGTTGTTTAGTTGGTTAGAAGATTAACTCGTATCGTTGATAGAGATAGACTCAACAAATACCTGAAAAGTGTAAAACATAGTTATTTCTGATTTTCAAGAGGCTTGATTTGCTGTGCGTTTAACATTTCTACAGCCTTAGCAATATTTGCCGCATCAAGATCGGCAACATGGGATTCCACGACTTTACCCTGAGACTCCACCAGAATCGGATTAACAGGACGATCTTTCGCGTTCAATGTCATCGTATCAGGGCGTTGCACAAATAAAAGATGAATCAAGAAAATGAAGGAATCGATTTGTACTTAAGATAGTGAATTAATAAACGAATTGAATATCTCAACATTTCTTCCGATTTTGAATAACATAGAGTTTTTCTGTGCAGTCTAGCTAAATAATGTCTCAGTCTCGTATTTTCACCCTCAACTCTAGTCATGTAGGTTTTACTGATAATTTGGTCTTCCGAGTTGATAAACATCTTGTAGACACAGTAACCATCGGTAACCCAGAAATAGCATTGCCATACTTTAATCAATGTCCACAAGTTTTCAAAGGTTTGACTACTCCTATCCCCTAATACCCAAGCCAATATACCTTGGCTAAAATGATTCACCGCAGTCCATAGCCAAATCAAGTTTTTTTTGACCCAACAAAGGTCTGGAGTTCATCTAGCTCACCCACATCAGGAATAGTTTCTATTGGGTGATGTTCTGGTAATTGTTGGGCTGCTGCCTTTACCCAATTGATTACCGAGTTGTGACTAACCTCGGTACATCTCTCAATCTGTCTAAATCCCATGCCATTGCAGTACATTGTGAGGCATATTTTCTTGACATCTTGCGAATATCCAAGCTCCGAGTAATGATCAATGAACTGACGACCGCAATCAGCACAAATATGATTTTGTTTGGCTCCTCGTTTCCCATTTTTACGAATATGGGTTGAGCCACATTTAGGACATTTCATTCGTTTCTCTTTTTTTCCTGATTTTACTTCTTCATCTTGTATTTGTGCAACGCTATGATCGCGAGAAGTCCAAACGAGAGTGTGTTCTGACTTTTCTATCCTACTATTAAGGAATAGGGAGAAAATCACTAAAATCTTATTTTTTGTCTATTTTCCCTGATTAACATCGTTTTCTAACTTAGATTAAGAAAATATATTGCTATTTCTCTTGAATTGTATGATATATTATCAACCAAGGGAATAGGGATAAAGAGTTAGTTATTGGGATGTAAACTTCCAATCATAAACTCAATTAAAGAAGAGATAAATACATTAGCAAGTTAATTTCAGACATTCGTTAGTATGGCTGAAGCTTCCTTAAATAATTGTATATAATCTTTTTAGAATCTTTATGCTCTAACTTGTTCTTAGAGTATATACTGCAATGGAATTTTTAATGTTATATCCAAGGCTTGTTAGTACACAGGACTCGTATTGATTCATCTCTTTAGAGTCTTGCTTGTCAATCGCAAAGTCCTAGATTTGGTATTCATAATAAAATCCTACATTTAACATTACTTACGTTAAGTTAATTTTTCTTATCCCAGTTCTGAAAATGGCACTGTCATTTTTAGAATTCAATATTATTGCTGATGAATGTGTTCAAATTCATCAGCACTGGATTAGACATACAAGCGATCCTTCAGAAGATTACTCATATGTTGCATTCCAGACTTGATACCGAAACAATTAGATACTACAGGTTAATCAATATGAGACTGTTAATTCCTAGGCAGAATTATGGCTCGATTACATTGAAATTTAAATGGTTATTTCTATTCAGTTTTGTGTTCATGAATATGCGATCGCCAGCTCTTGCTCAAGCGATAACTAATGACATATTCCCATATCAAACCTGTCAGCAATTAGCTAATGGACGCTATGCAGTCATCATAGATAGACCTGTTAATCAATTGCCACAATTACCAGAATTTTTGGCGATTTCAGTTGTACCTTGTCGCTACTTCACGGCTTCAATGACATTTCTAGGTGGTTTTGAGAATGTAAATGCATCTATATATCGCGCTAGTCAAATCCGACAAATGGGTCTAGATGCGGTTGTACATTCTTTTACGGATAAAAACAATGATAATGCTCAACATTTTCGGGCTGCTGCTTTACTGATAGAAGTACCTGTCAATTCAGACTTAGCAATTCAACAAGTGAGAATGCTGACAGGGAAGCCATCTTTTTGGGCAACCTTCAATAATCGTCCTGTGATTTTGTCTGCACCATTATCCAGTCAACAGACTGCAAATATTCTTGCTAATAATTTACGCAGTCAAGGCTTTGCTGCTCAATCAGTAGGGGCAGTTTGGATTTCAAATGGCTATTCAACTGATAAGCCAGCAAATACTAATCAGAACTTGTCTAGTCCCTTGACTTCTCAGGCTTCTGCGAAGATGAGAAAAGTCTATCAATTGCTCATTCCAATAGATAGCAATAAAAATCTAAGACGGGATAGAAATATTATTCCTAATGCTTTTCCAAAAATATTTAAAGGTCGATCCTATCTTCAGGTTCGTTCGTATAACGATATAGGGAATGCCATTCGCGAGCGAGATCGCCTTAGTAATAGCTTTTCGGGAGTAATTATTCTTTCAAACCAATAAATTACTAACTGATGTTACGTGGAAGGAATTCTTGCGATGGCGAAAGTCTAGGGCTGGCACGGGGGCGCAGCCCCTACAAGATCTAAAATTTACAGGTAGGGGCAATCCACCCGTGGTTGCCCTGCTTCGCTACCAGCATGAGATTTATCATCTGAGTTCCACGTAAAATCAGTTACTAAACAAGAGATCTAGTTACTTTGTTGAGTAATTTATTAGAACGAGTTTGCTATTGATTTACATATAAATACAATTTGGTTTTCTAAGAGGAGCCGATCTTAAATGTTAACTGAATATAGGATAGGTATTAACTTGATTTTTTCTCGTTACTGGTTTGTAATATTAATCAAAAAAGATGAGACTAGACTTATGAGGTCGTCTTTTTTAAGAAAGATTAATGCCAATAATCTTTTCCTCCTACTTACTAAACCTATAGATATTTTTATCCTATCTCTATTAGTTATTACAGTTAATTTTTCTCTCAGTATATTTATAGCTTTAATTGCATGTTTAACAGTCAATAGCATTTTTGGAATTGATTTAGTTAGATGTTTGGGACGTTTCTATTAATCCATTTACAATATCTTTTTTGTTAATGCGATTATATCAAAACTATTATTTTTTAACTTAGCAATTTAATTACTTTATTTTATGAGCATTTTTCCTGATACTTCTTTAACTCAGACTGAGATAATCAATTTGGCAATTAATCCCAATCCTCTAGTCGTGGAATCATCCATGCTGGTGTTAGAGGCGATCACGCTAATGGGCATGTTATTCAAAACATATTCTATTCAGGAGAACTATTATTCTCTGAAAACTAGGACAATTTATGCTTTTGTAGTGGAAAGAAAGAGGCTAGTAGGAATATTTACTGAGCGCGATGCAGTCAGTTTAATTGCGAGTACAAACAAACTAGAAAAAATTACAATATCTTCGGTCATGAATCGAGAGCCTATCTTTTTAGAGCAATCTCAATGCAAAAATATTTTTACTCTGCTGAATATATTTAGCCAAAAGCGCATTCAGCAGTTGCCCATTGTAGATAGTAAACAGATGCTATTGGGAGTCGTAAGTCAGGAAAGTTTGTATCAATCTTTACATCCAATTGATTTGCTCAAAGCACGTTCCATATCAGAGATCGTGAACCGTAATGTAACTTGCGCTCGACCAGACACATCTCTCTCAAGCTTAGCTAAAATCATGGTAGGTTTGAGAGTAAGTTACGTGGTAATTCAATCAGCCGCAGTTCCTCTAAGTATTATTACTGAATGCAGCATCGTTCAATTTAAGTCTATGGGGTTAGACTTAGATAAATTAAATGCCAGCATGGTGATTACTCCACCCCTAATTACCCTAAAGCCAGAGCAAAGTTTTTGGGATGCGCGTCAGGCAATGCTGAAACACAATCTGCAATATGTAGTTGTAACAGATCATTTTGATACTTTAGTTGGGATAATTGATAAAAATAGTTTATTGGATTCACTAGATCCTAATGTGGTTTACAATTACTTGGAGCTTTTGCAATCTCAAACTGAAAGAGTTGAGACTGATGAGATCCTGCAATCTGACCTAAAGAAGAATTATTTGCAAGAAAATCAAAAAATCTATCAAGCAATTGTTGATGTTTCTGCAACCCAAAAGCGTGAAGATTTTATAGCTAAAGTATCTTTATGTATACGAGATGGTTTTGAACTGAGGAATCTGCTGTCAGTTGTTGTAAATGGACTACGAACACTCCTCAATTGCGATCGCGTGGTGGTATATCAATTACAGTCATCGCAGTATGGCAAAATTGTTGCTGAGTCAGTCGGTAACGACTTTATGGCGATAATGAATCAACAAATTGTCGATACTTGTTTTCAAGATGATGATGTTGAAAAATATTTATTGGGCAAGATGAGAACGATTGATGACATTTATTCCGTTGAGCAACCTAATTGTCATGTGAAATTACCAGAAAAATACGGAGTTAAATCAAGTTTAGTTGTTCCAATTGTTATTAGAGGTGATGAAGAGGATGTAGCATCTTTTTTTAAAGGTACTCTTTCCCATAAAAATATATCCAAAAAATCTCTATGGGGTTTTTTGAGTGCTCATCAATGCAGTGAACCTCGTCAATGGCAATCTGAAGATTTAAAAACGCTAGATCTGCTATCGGTAACGGTTGAATTGAGTCTTCAGCAGATGCTAGCTAAATTTCGGACTCAAGCTAAATCGATTGAAATGAAACATATTTATTCAGAATATAGGGAGAGTGAAGAACGCTTTCAGCAGTTTGCAAATAATATTCGACAGGTTATTTGTATATTTGAAATATACAGATCTAGATATGAGACTCTTTATGTTAGCCCTAGCTATGAAAATGTTTGGGGGCGCTCCTGTGAAAGTCTGTATAACGATTCATATTCTTTTATAGAGTCCGTTCACCCAGAAGATCTTGGAATAATTGTGGATACCTATAGACAACTAAGATTAGGCAATCAAACCTCTAATGAGTACCGCATTGTCCGCCCTGACGGAGAAATTCGATGGATTTATGATCGTGCTTTCCCAATCAAAAATCACATTGGAAAAGTCAATCGTGTAAGTAGGATTGCTGAAGATATTAGCGATCTCACAAAAACAAAAATTGAATTACTTCGAGTTAAAGAACAACTAGCATTAGTTTTAAAAAGTCCTAAGGAATGAAAATCAATTAAAACCAAAATTTGTTGGGGCGAAGCCCCCCCCAGCAAATTTTGGTTTTAGTTGCACAAGTTAATAAATTTTCATTCCTAAGGATAGATGTTACGTGGATAGAATTCCTGCGATCGCATTACTCTAGTGCTGGAACAGGGGCGTTGCCCCTACAGAATCTAAATTACCAAATTTAAAACTGATAATCATGAAACAAATTTTAGTTCTTGAGAATGACTTGATAATTTTATCTAATATTAAAGATTTATTGTCTTTAAACAATTTTGATGTAATTGCTTCGAGCGATGCTGTAGAAAGTTTGCAATTAGCTCAACAAGAGCAACCTGACCTAATTCTATTTGATGTGATGATGCAAAATTCGGTAGAAATCGACATTTTGGAAGCGTTACGCCGAAATAGTTTAACTTCTAAGATCCCTTTAATTCTGCTCACCTCTATGCATACAAGTGATTATTATGGCTATTTATCTTTAACTAAGCCTTTTAGATCTTCAGACTTGCTAAAGTTGATCGATATCAGTTTAGAAAAGCAAGAAATAATCAAAAAAGAAAGTACTGCGAAATTAGAAGAACTGCGTCGAAACATAACTAGTTCCCTGCCGCATGAATTTTTGAATCCGATAATTGGGATTTTAGGCACATCAGGATGCTTGCTTGATAGTTATGAATCTTTATCATCTGATGAGGTTCTGATTTTAATTCAGAATATTAATGAACATGGCAATCACATGTATCGATTAGCGCAAAATTTTATTATGTTCTCTGACCTAGCTACAATTGATTCTAATTCTAAAGGATGGCAGAGAGAGTTTGAGCAGACCGCAGTTAAAAACATTATCAGGTTTGCTGCTGAGACCTGTGCAAAAAAAACAAATAGAATCAATGATTTGACAATGAATTTACAAGAAGCGAGTATTAATATTTCACCAAATCATTTGTCGAAAGTTGTTACAGAAATTGTTGACAATGCTTTTAAGTTTTCTAAAGCTGGCGATCCTGTCTATTTATCTAGTATCGAAGACAAACAATTCTTTTATTTACATATTAGCGATCGCGGCAGAGGAATGACCAAAGCACAAGTAGCTGATATTGGTGCATTTATGCAGTTTGAGCGGGAACACTACAATCAGCAAGGTAGTGGATTAGGGTTAACCATTGCCCAACAAATTGTGAAATTGTATGGAGGTGAACTCTCCATTAAAAATGAAGTTTTTAATCAGACAGTCGTTTCCATTCAATTACCCAAATGTAATTATCTAGCAAGGGAAGCTTTGCTTACAGAATAATTTGTTTGTTACAGCGCTTTGCGCTTAATTAAACCCCAGAGAAACTTTTGGAAACGGCGCTCCGCGACGCTTCCAAAAGTTTCTCTGTACTACTCAAAGCCTCAACAGGCTGTAGTACTAAAAACAATACTTAGAACATCAAGACCCAAAAGATGAGATGCGGCGCTTTGCGCCGCATCTCATCTTTTGGGTCTTGATATGTACTAAATACAAGATGATTCTAATTGATGCCACAGATCTCTAATTTGTGTGAACGTATCTTGTGGTGAAATCTTGCCACCAGTTTCTAAGGCACAAATAATACATATCCTTGATTCTTTAACATCGAAAAAGTTTCATTGGATTTATTTGATATTTGATTTCGTTTAAGGAGTTTTCGTAAAAAAGAAAAACCAAGCAAAGCTGTCTAATATAAATTTAAAGACAGCTCTGCTGGAACTCTTGGAGAAAAAGTATCGAAAGGTCTAAATACATAAGATTCGTAACTCAAACACACTAAATCAATTTCCTATTCCCATAATAAATATACTTCAATTAATTTCATTTTGCAAGAGATTTGAAGATTTATTCGGGTTTTGGTGCTAAGTATTGCTGAGGAAGCACTAGAGGAACAAATAATTGTCTTTTTGTGGGGGTTGTTGGAGGGGGAGGGAGCGTAGGTATAGCTGACTGCGGCTCCAAGGTTCTGAGCGTTTACTCCTCCAAAGGGATTCGGAGCCATTGGTTTTGCCTGTTCCTGATGAGCCAAAAAGTGGTAAACCCACTGTAGGCAAGGAGCAATTGATGCCTGCGCCTAAACCACAGGAAGAGGATTGGTTAATTTGATTATTAACTTGTTGGTTAACGGTTGAGCCACTACTATTGGCGGCGGCATTAGGTAGATATAACAAAATCGAGTCTCCCCCGAATTTGTTTATAAAAGTCGTAGATTAACTGTTATGTGAGATACCAGAACAAGCCAGAAAAAGCCAAAAAAATTTTGATTTTGATTTTTGATAGCATTAAGAAATGATTGAAACCAACTATTCTCAAGATGAAACAAACTAATTTGTTCCATCTTGAGAATTCATGTTATATTTGCACGATCTTACATTATAGTAAGCATAGAGATAATGGGAGGAGTTGGTGAATAAGAGTTATAAGAGATATTAATCTCAATGTAAGCACTAAATAGATTCTTGATTTACTAATTTACAGTAATTTAAGAGACTTGCTCACAGAAACACGGGTGGGAATAACCAAAAGTGAGCCTATTGTATAGGCTGATTTTTCTTTTGCATAAATTCTTTCTAGAATTTGGCTATCTAAAACATATAAGAAATCATTTGAGAATTGTCTAGATCCCTCCAGCCACCTTAAGGCTACGGCGTACACACAAGTCAGTTTGTGCGTGAAATCAAAGAAATTACCCCACCCTAACCCTCCCCTTTGCAAGGGGAGGGAACAAGATTTCTAGTCTTCCCCCTTTGCAAGGGGGAACTAAAGGGGGTAAGTCCGACTTGTGCGTACAAGGTAGCTTTTTAATGTTACATGGAAGGAATTCCTGCGATCCTCAAGGTTGCCACGCGAGGAGTAGAAGATACATCATCTGCGTTCCACGTAACATCAGTTAAATAACTTTTAAATAACTTTATTTTCCAATTTTAGGGATAACGATGTTAGCAGGCTTTATTTCAGAAGCACAAATAAATTCGCAAATTAAGAACCGTAGTCCTCTAGTAGTTGATCCTAATACAACTGTTTTAGAAGCGATCGCTCAAATGCGTGAGGCAGATTCTGGCTATGTCTTGGTTATGGCGAGTGATGAAATTGACTCAGGAAGTGACTTGCTCGGTATTCTCACTAGAGAAGATATTACCCGAATTAGTCTAAAGGGTTGCACCTTTGACCAGTTGCTGGTGAAAGATGAGATGTGTAGTCCTGTGATTACGATCCAAGAATCAGAACTAACAGATATGAAGTCTGCCTTAGTATTGTTCTATTCTTATCAAATTAGTCGTTTGCCTGTACTAAATGGCGATCGCTTAGTCGGAGTATTGACTCAAAATGATTTAATCGACCTATTGGCGGAGAAGGTTTTAGAAAGCAACTCCATCAGGTATAAGAAAGAGAAAAATCCTTTAAATCTTCAAGACATGCAAGTCCAAGATGCGTCATCCCTTTCTTTACATGAAGAACTACAGCTACATATTGAAGAGTTAAAGACTATTGAAGAAGAATTAAGACTTCGGAATATTGACCTAGAAAACATACAGTATCAATGCCAAGATTTATTTGATTTTGCCCCCGATGGCTATTTAGTTACCGATCGCTTAGGTGTAATTTCATCAGCCAATGTGGCAATTTGCAATTTTCTAGCGATCTCGCAAGAACAATTGTGTGGCAAGTCCTTAGTTATGTATGTCGAGCCTTCAGATCAGACATTGTTTCACAAAAAACTCCGTGGAGATTTTTGTGATTGTGAAAAATTAACGTGGGAGATGTCCCTCAAACGGGTACATGATTATTATTGTCCTGTAGAAGTTTCAGTCTCTAAGACCCGTTTATCAGATGACAACATAACTTTACGATGGTTGGTGCGAGATATTAGCGATCGCCGACAAGCTCAGCAAGCACTTCAGGAACTCAATCAATCCTTGGAACAACGTACCAATGAACTTTGGCAAGTCAACAAACTACAACGCACCATCCTCGATAGTACTGATTACTCGATTATTACCACCGATCTTAATGGCATCATTCAGGTTTTCAATCATGGTGCTGAACAAATGCTGGGTTACACGATGGGAGAGATTGTCGGACAGGCTACACCTACAATCTTTCATGATGCTCAGGAACTAGCAGAACTGGCAGCAACTCTCTCTGCGGAATTAGGGCAAGACATTCCTAACGGGTTTGTTGCATTAACAGTCCAAGCGTCTCTAGATATTGTTTGTGAGAAAGAACTGACAAGTATCCGTAAAGATGGATCTCGCTTTCCCGTCTTGCTATCTATTACAGCTCTTAGGAATGAGAAGGAGCAAGTTATTGGTTTTTTAGGCATTAGTAAAGATATTAGCGATCGCAAAGAAGCCGAAGCGACACTCAAACAACAACTTGATGCTATAGAAGCTACAAGCGATGGCATTGCTATTTTGCGAGACTATAAATACACCTATTTAAACAAAGCCCATGTACGTTTATTTGGGTATGAGCATTCTGAAGAGCTTATTGGCGAAAGTTGGGAAAAGTTTTATTCTCCAGAAGGGATCGCCCGAGCATCTCAGGAAATTTTTCCTCTACTAGAAATCAATCGCGCTTGGTCGGGCGAGGTAACTGGCCTTCGCAAAGATGGATCTAGTTTTGATGAGGAATTATCTTTAACCCTTACTGATAGTGGCTTACTGATTTGTGTATGTCGCGACATTAGCGATCGCAAAAAAGCTGAAGCTCTCCTACAAACTACAAATCAGGAACTATTAAGAGCAACAATCCTCAAAGATGAGTTTCTCGCGAATATGAGTCATGAGCTTCGCACCCCTCTTAATGCCA
>NZ_JAYGIF010000076.1:0-9356 GCF_034931345.1 Pseudanabaena sp. CCNP1317
GTTGATACGAACGGCATAAAATTGCACTACGTTACCGAGGGTAAAGGTGCGCTGATGTTGATGTTGCATGGATTTCCAGAATTCTGGTACTCTTGGCGACATCAAATCCCTGAATTTGCGAAAGATCATAAAGTTGTTGCTGTCGATCTGCGCGGTTATAACGATAGTGATAAGCCTCAAGCTCAATCTGCTTATGTGATGTCCGAGTTTGTGGAAGATATTAGAGGAGTAATCAAAGGCTTAGGCTATGAGAGTTGTATTCTGGTTGGTCATGATTGGGGAGGAGCGATCGCATGGTCTTTTGCCTATGCCTATCCTGAGATAGTGAGTCGTTTGATTGTGATGAATTTGCCGCATCCTGCTAAGTTTGCGGGAGGACTAAAGACTCCGCAGCAGATGCTGAAGAGTTGGTATATTGCGTTCTTCCAAATTCCGTTTCTGCCTGAGTTCTTGATTCAGTTAGATGACTATCGGCTCATTGAAGAGGCTTTTCGAGGAATGGCGATCGATCAGAGTGCTTTTACGGATGCGGATATTGAGCAGTATAAAAATGCTTTTGCTAAGCGTGGTGCTTTGACAGGTGCGATTAATTACTATCGTAATCTACCTGCCTATCTATGTAAGAAGAAAGTGTGGGATATTCTCAAAATTTCGACTTTGATGATTTGGGGTGAGGAGGATCGGGCTTTGGGTAAGGAATTAACCTATGGGACGGAGGAATATGTGCAGGATTTGCGGATTCGCTATATTCCTAATTGCAGTCATTGGGTGCAACAAGAGCAACCGCAGTTGGTTAATCAAGTGATGCGCGAGTTTTTGGAGCAGGAGTGAAGGCAATGCTGTGCTGAGCCAGTGACCTTAATTTTGCAACATTTTGGCATATGTGCTCACCATCGCTCAAGATATCAGCTAGTTAGGTAGATAACTTATTACCCCCCCCTTGATGACAAGTACCCTCAAGTGGGTCAAATTCTTGCTAAGATCGCAATATTGTCACTTAAGTCACCAATTGAGTTTCATTGTGCTGAGGTTCGGGCATATTTGCAAGGAGAGGGAATGCCGATTGGTGGGAATGATTTGTTGATTGCCTCACCCCTCAAAAAATATTCAAAGGCATAGTCAATTTGGGTAAAAACTCAGTCGGACGTTACTTTGGTTTCAAACTGCTTTTGATTATCAACGACAGGGCGGAATTGCTTGCTTTTAGTTCGTCGAAATCACGTTAATATAAAAATCACCATACCAATAAATTGAGATCGCCAACCATGACACATTTTGGGATTATTGCTCCAAGTACAACAGGACATCTCAACCCAATGTTGCCTATCGGGCAAGAATTACAAAAGCGTGGGCATGTTGTTACTTTTTTAGGGCTATTGGATGTGCAAGCGGCAGTCTTGGCAGCAGGGCTAGGATTTCAGGCGATCGGTGTAACAGAACTTCCTCTGGGAACAAATAAAAGGCTGTTTACAGAACTTGGAAAACTGAAAGGATTGGCTGCTCTAAAGTACACCGTTAACTTTGTTAAAAATGAAGCAGTTTTGATGTTAAGAGATGTGCCTAAGCATATTCAAGAATTGCAGATACAAGCATTGCTGGTTGACCAAGTTTCTTCCTATGGTGGTACGATCGCTGATTTTATGAATCTTCCCTTTGTCACCATATGTAATGCAGTAACTCTAAATAGAGAACCTTCTATTCCTCCTTTTAATACTAACTGGGCTTACAATCCTAATTGGTTAGGCATTTTACGTAATAAATTGGGCTATCAGCTTCTTAATAGTGCCACAAAAACAATTACCGAAGCAATCAATCAATTTCGACAACAGCATAATCTGCCACTCCACACTCACCCTAATCAGCGCTATTCCCAACTTGCTCAGATTAGCCAAGCTCCTACTGCATTTGAGTTTCCTCGCAAAGAACTACCGCCCCACTTCCACTTTACAGGACCTTATCAATCTGCCCAGAGCCGTCCAGCGATTAGTTTTCCCTTTGAACGACTAACGGGACAACCCTTGATTTATGCCTCTATGGGAACTTTGCAAAACAAACTCTTAAACGTATTTGTTGATATTGCAGAAGCCTGTGCAGATTTGGATGTGCAGTTGGTAATGTCTTTGGGTGGTGCTTCCAAGCCAGAGGATCTGCCTGTACTCAAGGGAAATCCTTTGGTTGTAGAATATGCTCCCCAATTAGAAATTATTCCTAAAGCTGCTTTGATGATTACCCATGCGGGTATGAATACAGCGATGGAATGCTTGACTAATGGTGTACCAATGGTGGCGATTCCTGTAGCAAATGATCAGCCAGGGGTAGCGACAAGAATTGTTTGGAACGGCTGTGGTGAAATGATTCCTGTTAAGAAATTGAATGCAGCAGTTTTAAAAAATGTAATTCAGAGGGTATTAACTAATCCTGAGTACAAAGAGAATGCGGTAAGGTTGCAAAAAGCTATTGCTGCTTCTGGTGGTGTCAACCAAGTTGCTAACATTATTGAGCAGGCAATCGCCACAGGCAAACCTGTTGTCTCTAACAAGAATTAAGCAGATCTGACATAGGGATCTAGATCATGCCATAGGTGGAGAAACTGCGCTTTGATATCATCAGCATTGGCAATCGACATATTTCGATAGTCAAACCTAGGAGCGACTGACTCTCCTATCAAGCCATATTCACCTGACTCGGCACTGGACAGTTAAAGCGTGATCGACGTATTTGCATTTTTTTAGCGGCATGAAATGGACGTTTCAGCCACTATCCCTGCTTAGCTGACCAATGCCCTATTGGTAAAGAGGTTGATCATTTGCCATTGAGGATCGGAGAGCGATCGCTTGTTGATCGCACCGCACCCAAGTCATAAACACCAGTTTTCCCTTCAGGAATGTCAATGGAGAACATGGTAGATGGATCGTTAAATTGCCAGATATTGCTTAGATTTGTCTAATTTCCACCATAGCTCTGCAATCTGTGTATAGGCTTCTTGGAATGAGATTTTACCGCCTGTTTCTAAGGCACAAATGATACTGACCCGATGCGAAAAATATTGCAAGTTAGAGTTAAACATCAAGTTCTCTGGCGTAACTTTACCGTAGTAGTGAGAATGAGGAAACATAACTTTGGTTGCAGTAGACATAATCTTTTCTCCTTAGACTTCAACTTAAAGTGACTAAATGTTTAGGTAGTCTTACTTCCTTCCCAGTTAATAATTAGCGGAGCAAGGCTTCTCCACACTAACTACTGATGTTACGTGGAACTCAGATGATGAATCTCTTGTTGCTAGCACGACAGGGCAACCACGGAGGGATTGCCCCTACTCCAATAATTTAGATTTTCGTAGGGGCTGTGCCCCCCGTGCCAGCCTTAGACTTAGATGATCGTAGGAATTCTATCCACGTAACATCAGTAACTATTAACCTAATACTTATTCGTTGAGTGAGTTAAGTGAGTTAAGTGAGTTAAGTGAGTTAAGTGAGTTGAGAGAGTTGAGAGGGAAGGGAGTGTCCAAATACCTTGATTAATTGTCCACATCACTGCTGCAATTAAGGTTGAGCTATAGACCACCAACAAAATATGATTAAGTGAATTTGCCTTTTGCTCTACAGGTTCTGGAGAGACAATTAGAATTTTGGAAAGTGGCTCTGGATGCCGCATAATGTAGGGTTGAATTCTGAGAGAATCTTGCTTCGAGATCGAGGGTGAGTAGATATCGACAAGATTAGTTTTTGCGATGTTAATGGGATACTTAGAATGAAGAGTATCTTCCACATCTCCAAACAGATCTATTAACTGATCAACTCTGTCTGTATAGGTATCAACGTCTTGCGTTACATAAAATTGATTTTCATGTTGATTTTTATCTGTATCTTTCATCATATGCCGACCTTACTCTTTTTATTATTCACAATCAGAATTTACGTTATTCACTTATTGGCAAGACCCCCACGGTTGCCTCTGGTGAATAAAATTAGTTTTGAGTAATGAAGCTCTAATTAAATCATTAAAATCAGACAAATTATTGTCAATTTATAGTCTGTAAACTGACAAAAAAAAGACAAATTTTAATTCATAACTGATGTTACGTGGAAGTTTGTAAAGCCCTTACCCCTAGCCCCTCTCCCGCAGGTGAACGCCTTTCTAAACTTATTGCTTTACTCACCCTAGCTTTATGTTGGGCTTTTTCTTCGGGGCTTTGGCTTGCTCAGCTCAATCCCCTAAAACCTAGAAAGCACGGTCGCTTACCTAAAAGCATTTTTCGTCTTGGCTTTGATTTCCTGCGTCACTTCATCTTTGACATCCATCTCAATTCCGAGGCTTTCTTCAACTCCATTAAATTTTTGTCCTGTACTTCGCTTAGTGATTAAAGTATTTACATTGGCTTTACCCATGTAAAACAGTTTGCCCAAACCCCACCCCGAATTGATAATCTAGATTTATTAAAGCAAAAAATCAGAAAAATTATTGTCAGTTTTTTGTCTAAATATTGTCCTGAAAACTGACAAAATACAATGCTAATCGTATGCTATCGACTAATTCCTTGACTGTATTTGTGTAAAATGTACTCTAGGACTTGATTAGGTATAAGGTTTTCGCTATGTCTAGACTGTCGAGTGCTGGGGTGGAAAAAGTCAATGTAGTCATTAAAAATAGTGGTCGTAATAAAACCGATCGCTATTGGACAAAAAAAGCGCTTGTGTCTCAAGAAACTTGGAATCGGTTTCGGACTGGCAAAATAAAGATTAGTTTTGCTAACTTTGTTGCCTGCTGCAAAGCATTAGACCTCGATCCCAATGAGCTAAAAGAACAAACATTTGAACAGCCAAACCTCAGCTTTTTGGGAAGGGCTAGAGCCATAGAAAGTCTGAATGCCCTAGCAAAGGCTACCAGAGTAATTGTGATCCACGGTGTGGGCGGTCAGGGAAAGACGACTCTGGCTCAAAAATATTTGCAAGAGCTAGAAAGCAATGGGTATCAGGTTATTGAGCTATATATGCCCATTGATGTTACCAATATTCCTTCAGCTAAAAGCGTTTTAGACGAGTGGTTTAATCGAGACTTTCATGAAATGTCTTCCTCACAGTTTACAGTTACCTTAGACAGACTGCGGCGGATACTCAAGGAGCAGAAGATCGCTATTTTAGTTGACAATATCGAGAGCTTGCTGGATGAAAATGGGAAGGTCATCCCAGAGCACTCTCAATATTTAGATCTATTTAGCGTGCTATCCGATCACGCCACCCAATCCATTACGATTGTGACCAGTCGATGCCGTTTGTTAGAGTCTAGATTACGCAGTGTTTATAACTATGCGATTCCGCCATTAAGTCAGTCCGATTGGCAAGATTACTTCACCTATAGCAATGTGCTTTTTGATGAGAAGTCATTGGCAGAAATGCATAGTAAACTAGGAGGAAATGCTAAAGCGATGACTAGTCTATGTGGCGAAATCTATATGGACTTCGATCGCAATGCTACAAATTTCTGGGAACAGCGCGGTGCGGATATACTAACTTCAGCCGATTTAAAGGATCTGGTCGCTGGACATTTAGAACATCTGAAAAAGCTGGAGCCATTAGCCTATGGCTTGCTAAGGCGGATGGGTTGTTATCGTTATCAGAGTATTCCCCATATTCCTGTTGAGGCGCTGTTCTATCAGTTATGGGATATCCCTGAAGCAGAGCATAACAAAATTATTGAAGTTCTCAAAAATCGGTCTTTAGTGGAGTTAATAAATGGAGAATATTCACTACATCCACTTGTGCGTGCAGAAGCGGTGTATCTTCTCAAGCAAAATGAAGAAGAGTTTACCAAGGCTCATAATAACGCTGCTGATTTTTGGAAAGCCAAAGTTCAGTCTTTAGATACTGACAAAGATCTCCTTATGGCGTTTGAGCCATGCTATCACTACTTAGAAACTAACGATCTCAATAAAATTATAGAAATATTCTTGAACCCAGATCTCCTCAGAGACGACAATCTTCACATGGCTTTTTATGGAAGACTTTCGCCAACTTTGGTGCTGGAGTTATTAGATAAAATAGAAGACAGAGTATTACTTTTACCTCCAGAACAAAGTATTCTAATTTTAGCCCAAGCAAAAAGGTTTCACGGAAGCTTATACTTCTTCTCAGGAGACCCCAAAAAAGCAGTCATGGAGTTTGAATCGACAATCAAAATTATTGAGCAAATCAACTCCAAACAATTAATACCTCTTCTGCTTTTTTGTGTTTTTCACGCTTTTGCCTGCAAGCTGGAATTGGGCGAGTTTGACGGAGCGCTTGTCCTGATTCAGCCCTATGTAGACAATATTGATCGGTACAAATATACAGATCGACCACTCGTGCGGCAATTATTCATTTTTCAAGCTTTTGCCTGCAAACTGGAATTGGGTGAGCTTGACGAAGCGATTGTACAGACTAAGCCCTATGCAGACAATATTGATCGGTACAAATATACAGATCACCCACTCTTGCGGCAATTATTCACTGTTTATCCACAATTAGTTCAATCTTTCATGCTGGCTATGAAACTTGAGCATGATGCTTCGGTAGCATTGGCTGAAGAGACTTATGAGGTTATTATAAATGACTCATTATCTATGTCTGACACTTCAAGAGCCTGTGCTTGCCTGTATCTTGGATTTGTATGCGTCATGAATAAAAGATTCGATCAATCTTTGAAAATATACAACACAGCTTTGCAATTTAGTCGTAAAGCTAGATACAGACAGCTTGAAAGCAAAGCCATGTATGGACTTGCAGAAGCCTATCGAAATATAGGAGATCTAACCAAGGCGAAGGAGTGCTGTTTGCAAGCAAAAGATATCTTGATAAAGATAGAACCAAAGTTAGATCTGGCTAAGGTATTAGTAGAAGAAGCTTTGATTGCCCGCGAGATGCGGGAGCATGGTTGTCAAGATAATTTTGAAAAGGCGATCGCACTTTTTACAGAATTAAATGCTCCCAAACAAGTAGAAAGAGTCAGAAAATTAATGGGCTAATTTGTAAGCGGTAGTTTACCAAGGATGCGTTACATTTCATTGGGGTGCTATAGCAAATGCTCTATAAAAATTGCTGAATTATGGTATTGAGAGTTTTTAACTTAACTGGTTTAGCCAGATATGCATTTGCTCCCGCCTTTAGACATTCTTCGCGAGCGCTTTCCTTTGTCAAAGCAGTTAAGGCAATAATCGGAATTTTGGCAATTGTTTCGTCATTACGAATCAGCCTGATCGCTTCTAGACCATCCATTTTCGGCATTTGAATATCCATGAGGATGATATCTGGAGAAGAAGTCTTAGTCGTCGCAACTGCTTCTTCTCCATCTCTGGCGAGGATAACACGGTAATTGATTGCGGTTAGATAAGAGCTGAAGGTTTGGATATTTGCTTCGTTGTCTTCAGCGAGCAGGATGAGAGGTTCGATCTCGCTTTCAGGATTTACGTTCAGTGGCGATGCTGCGGCATTTGACGCGGAGCCTGAAGTGTCGAACTGAGCAGTTGGGGTTACTTCTAGAGTGAATGAATTAATAATTCGGAATTCTGGAAAGTCATTTGGATAGTCGTTATTATTCATGTTTTGGTGCCGATATTACGTGGAAAGAATTTTTGCGATGTCAGATTATGTTGGACTGGTAATTGAATGTAGCTCTACAGAATCTGAATTCTTCAACTGCTATACAACCTAATTTCCCATAAACGTTAAGTGCAGTTGATAAAGCGGATGCAATAAAGTGGCAATCGCTTTATCATTAGAGATTACGCTTCCCTCTTTTGAAACCTGACAAGTGTTCCACCATTGAGGATTAAGACAACATAACTGTCGATAAAGATTGGAGTATTGATAACGTTGTTTATCCTTTTCAAGGAGATTAATATCTAAACCATTAAAATAAATGCGTTGAATAATTGAGCATGAAACTCGAAGGGAGCTAGATAGGCGGAGTTGTAGCGGAACATCTACCATCAGATTTTTCTTTCTAACAAAGGATAGATTTCTGGTAATTGATGGATTTCTGGCAATTGATGGATCATGGGTCAATATCCTTAAGGCTGGATGGGAAATCATTAGAACTAGTTTAAAAGAGGGATCAGAGCCTATACTGTCGCAGTAGGCAAAGCGATCGCAACAATGCAGGGTAACCACGGGGGGATTGCACCTACCTGAATAATTTAAATTTGGCGTAGGGGCTGTGCCCCCGCGCCAGCCCCGATTCTTCAACATTGCAGGAATTCCTTCCACGTTATAGCTATAGCCACCTGTATCAGGACAAATCAAAACCCTAATAGTGAGAGGCGGCGCGAAGCGCCGCCTCTCACTATTAGGGTTTTATGTCCTAACAAGAATGGCGACAGCTATAACATCAGTAAATACGTGATTGATTTATTTACTGATGTTACAAATGCAATTAAAGCAGCAAAATGAGACAAATTATTGTCAGTTTTTTTGTTTCAGTGTTTTCCTGAAATCTACTGACAAAAAAGACAAAAAAGACAAAAAAGACTAATTCCTTGACTGTGTTCGTGTAAAATGAACTTTAGGGCTTGATTGAGTATAAGGTTTTCGCTATGTCTAGACTGTCGAGCGCTGGGGTGGAGAAAGTCAATGTCACCATTAAAAACAGTGGTCGTAATAAAACCGATCGCTATTGGGCGGAAAAGGCGCTTGTGTCTCCAGAAACATGGAATCGGTTTCGGACTGGCAAAGTAAGGATTAGTGATAATAGCTTTATTTCCTGCTGCAAAGTATTGGATATTGATCCCAATGAGGTAAAAAAACACAATGAGATAAAAAAACACAATGAGGTAAAAAAATACAATGAGGTAAAAAAATACAATGAGGTAAAAAAACAAACAGTTGAACAGCCATTTGAACAGCCAGTTGAAGAGATAAACCTCAGCTTTTTGGGAAGGACTAGCGCCATAGAAAGTCTGAATGCTCTAGCAAAGGCTAACCGAGTAATTGCGATCCACGGTGTGGGTGGTCAGGGCAAGACAACTGTGGCTCAAAAATATTTACAAGAGCTAGAGAGTAATGGGTATCAGGTTATTGAGCTATATATGCCCATTGATGTTACCAATATTCCTACAGCTAAAAGTGTTTTAGACGAGTGGTTTAATCGAGATTTTCATGAAACGTCTTCCTCACAGTTTACAGTTACCTTAGACAGACTACGAAGGATACTCAAGGAGCGAAAACTCGCTATTTTAATTGACAATATCGAAAGCTTACTGGATGAAAATGGGAAGGTCATCCCAGAGCACTCTCAATATTTAGATCTATTTAGCGTGCTATCCGATCACGCCACCCAATCCATTACGATTGTGACCAGTCGATGCCGTTTGTTAGAGTCTAGAT
>NZ_JAYGIF010000077.1:0-8824 GCF_034931345.1 Pseudanabaena sp. CCNP1317
GGGCATGGATAAGATCTTTTGTTGAGGAACTTGAGTATCTCATCTCTTGTCCCTTTTATCCCTCTTGTCTCATTTTGAGACTCTATGCCTAGCAACCTTTCTCAGACTTTTCTGCACCACTAAGCTTGACCAGATTCAATTTTCGCAACATCGAGAATGTCATTAATCAATGCTAAAAGATGGGTACTGCTATTCTCAATGGTTTGTAATGCTTTGAGTTGGCGATCATTAATACTGCCAAATATGCCCTCCTGTAGAGCCTCGTTCATTCCTAAAATCGAATTGAGCGGTGTCCGCAACTCATGGCTCATATTGGCAAGAAATTCATCTTTGAGGCGAGTAGCCCGCATCAGTTCTTCGTTGACTAAATGCAATTTCGCTTCAGCTTGTTTGCGATCGCTAATATCCTGCACGCTCGACCAGATCAATAACTCTTCATTCCGCAGAATCATTAATCCAGACAAAAGTACTGGCACAAGATGTCCATCTTTGTGGATATATTCCTTTTCATAGGGACCATAGCGACCTTCTGTTTGAATTAACCGCAGTTGTTCAGCTTCTTGGTCAGCATATTTATCAGGCGTGATATCCCAATAACTGAGAGATAGAACCTCCTCAACTGTGCGTCCTAAGATTTGGGCAAAGGCAGCGTTAACAAATACCAAGTGTCCATCTAGGCGACAGCTTGCTAAACCAATGGGAAATTCTGTGACTAACTGACGATTAAAAGCTTCACTTTCTGCTAAGTTTTCTTCGGCAATCTTGCGATCGCTAATATCTTGATATGTCCCTAAAACCCCTATAACCTCACCATGCAAGTCCCGCAAAGGAATTTTATTTGTTTCCAACCAAATAGTTTCACCATTTTCCTGATATTGAGTCTCGATAATATTTAGCTTAGGTTTGCCAGAGGTTATAACTTGGCGATCGTCGCTTCTATATTTCTCCGCATCACTTTCCCGCCAAGGCATCTCATAGTCAGTCTTACCTACTATTTCCGATGACGAGTCTAATCCTGCGCTTACCGCAAAATTCTGATTGCAACCTAAATAGACTGATTGGCGATCTTTCCAAAATACAAACAACGGAAATGTATTAAGAACTAGTTGCAGAAAACGTTGAGATTCAAGAAGTTCGATTTCCACTTTTTTCCGTTCGGTAATATCTCTAAAGATTCCTCTGGTGGCAACTGGGATGCCATCTTTTAGTTGACAGTTCACATTGCCTTCCACAACAATTGTTTGACCATCCTTAGTTACAAATCTAGTCTCGATCGCGATACATTGCTCGCCACAAAATAGACTTTGCATGGCGATCTGACAATGTTCAAGGTCTTCTGGGTGGATAACTTGAAAAATCGATAAGTTTTCTAATTCGGCTTCGCTATAGCCTAAGGTACTTTTCCATGCACGATTTACAAATGAGATGTTACCTTCTGGAGATATGCTCTGGATTAAATCAGTTGCGTTGTCAAAGAAATCTCGAAGTTGTTCCTCACGTTCTTGCAGTGCTTGGGTGCGTTCTAATACACGCTCCTCTAGCTCATGGTTTAGGCGATTGAGTGCTTCGTTGACATTTTTGCGCTGCAATTCTGCCGAAGCTCTCGCGGCAAAGACCTGCAAAATGCCGATCGCTTCAGCCCTTGTAGTTTCTGACATTGGCTTTGTATCTAAAACACAAAGATTACCAATGACGATATCTTCATCATCTCTTAAGGCAATTCCTAAGTAGCTTTCAGCTTGCATGGTCACAAGATCGAGATCTTCTGCAAAGACTGTTTGGACGGATTCCTCGCAATGATACTGCCCATGTTGCATACAAAGTTCGCAGGGAGTTTTGGCAGGTAGATAGGAAATAGCAGGTTGTAAGCTCCCATTTGCCCAGAATCCTAACGTAACCAATTGATCGCCAACAAGTTCGGTCACGAGAGCATGGGTGACATCAAGAGCGTCGGCAAGGTGGCGTACCAATTCCACAAAAAAGTCTGCTCCTGTAACGGCGGCAGTTCCTGTTACGAGTTTTTGTAGGACGGTCTCGGCGCGTTTGCGATCGCTAATATCGGTAACCGTCCCCACATAGCCAATGATTTCGCCATAGATATCGTGTTCGGCTCTGGCTCGTGAAAGTACCCAAGTTACAGTGCCATCAGGCTTTTGAAAACGACACTCAACCTCAAACGGGCGATGCTCTTGTACGGAGGCATACCATTCTGCGCCAACTTTTGCGCGATCGTCAGGATGCAATGCTCTTGACCAGTTAGGACCAGATGCTTCTGCTACGGTCAAGCCCGCGATCTCACACCAGCGATCGTTGAGGTAGATCGCATCACCATTGGTATTAGTGCGAAAGATGCCCACAGGAGCTGCTGCTGCTAGAGACTCAAAGCGTTTCTGGCTCTCACTCAAGGAAATCTCGATCTGTTTTCGAGTCGTAATATTTACGCCAACTCCCAAAACCCCATCCGTATTGCCAAATATTTTAATCGGGCGCTTTTGCCATTGGAGCCATTGAGAACCAAGAACTGAATGAGGTATTGTTTCTTCGGGCAGGAACATTTCTTGTTGGCTTACAATGACATGACGATTTTCTTCAAGAAATCGCTCTGCATCTATGGCGTTGGGGGTAAAGTCAGCATCTGTCTTACAGACGAGATCTTCAACTGTGGTGTTATAAAAATCAGCCATAGTTTGATTGGCAAGCAGATAGCGACCATCCCAATCTTTGACAAATATCATATTGGGATTACTATCAATGACTAATTTAAAAAACTCCTGTTGTTGCTGAAGTTGATCCCGACTTGCCCGCAATGACTCCTCAATTTTTAAGCGTTCTTGATTTTCTTGTCTTAAATCCGCGATCGCCTGTTGCAGTTCGGCAGTTCGTTCCTTAACCGTATTTTCTAAACCCTCCTGAGAAATTCTTAATTCCTGTTCAACCTTTTTTAGGGAAGTGACATCGCGGATCACCCCAATTCTGCTGAAATGGGTGTTTTCGATAACGCAAGTTTCAGCTAGTAAAGCCAAATAATTTGTGCCATCGGCTCGACACATGATCATTTCTACTTCGAGGCTGCAAGTCTCATCGGCACAGGAAGGGCGCTGTTGCAACCATGCTTCTAGATAGGGTTGCTTCAATACTTGAACTGATTGCCCGATCGCCTCTTTTGGAGAAATATTACTCAACTCTGCAAGAGTATTGTTAATGTACTGTAACCTTCCTTTGCAATCTAAAATGTAGATGCTATCTTTGACGCTCTGGATCGCACGGTTGAGTAATTGTAATTGCCCCTCAGTTTGATGACGACTTAGGGTTTTACTAATGGTTACGGGTAAAATTTTCAGATAGTTGCGTTCGGGATCTTTGATCAAATAGTCCGCCGCCCCTTGGCTCATCAATCTTGCCGCCGTTTCTTCATCCCCACTACCTGTCGAGATCACAAATGGACAATTTTGTTCTTTCAGAATCGGAAATAGTTCACTAGATTGACCATCGCCTAAGTTGTAATCGAGAATCGCAATTTGAAATTTGCGGTGATCGCGCAGAATTTCTAACGCCTCTGATAGTGAGCTTGCTAAGGTATATTCATAGGGCAAACTATGCTGTTTCACAGTTCGTGTAAAGGCAAGTCGATCTATCTGATCGTCTTCAACCATCAGAAGTTGAATTTTTTCTGAACTATCGGTAGTGGCAGCCATAAACTTATTAGCAAGAATCTACATAAAATTAAGAAACAAAATTCGGAATTTCACTTAACCGCCAATATTGATAAAGAATTTGTAATTTCTCGACAAAAGCGGGATATTCTAGCGGTTTGACAATATATCCTGCTGCACTTAACTCAAAACTAGCAAGACGATCCTGCTGTTCTTGAGAAGTAGTCAAAATGACTACGGGAATTTTGCACCAATCAGCATCGGATTTGAGGATTTTGAGAAACTCTAGCCCGTTCATCCTTGGCATATTTAGATCTAATAAAATTAATGCAGGGACTGGATTGTTAGGATCTCGTAAAAAATCTAGAGCAGATTCACCATTGGATCTGACATGGAGAGGATTATTTGCATTTATATCCCTTAAACCGCGTTTAAGGGTCATAATATCCAAAAGATCGTCTTCCACAAGCAAAATTGGATCGAAGCTTCTCATGATTTTTGCACCTCAATCATGGATTCTGGCATATCTTCTGTTATAGGTAATGTAAACCAAAATGTACTACCCTTACCAACTTCAGAAGTCAACCAAATTTTACCACCATAGGTTTCGACAATTTTTTTGACGATCGCTAAGCCCACCCCCGTACTCTCAGACTGATCTCGCGGAATTAGGGTTTGAAATATCTGAAACACTTTGTCAAAGTGTCTAGACTCAATTCCCATCCCCGTATCACTAACATAAAATTCCCAATAGCCATCTTTTTGTGAATGACCGATGTGAATTTCCCCTTCAGGCTTACCCATATATTTTACAGCATTTCCAATCAAATTTTGAAATACCTGTTGCATTCGTGTCTTTTCTGCAAACAGTGTTGGCAATTCGCTATTGATCGCGATTTGAATCCCATTGGGTGCAGCAATCATATCAATCGTTTCGTTAAGTAATCTTGCAAGATTTACTTGGGTTCTATTTTCCTTTACCCGACCCACACGAGAATATTGCAATACACCATCGATGAGATCGCTCATGCGCCTTACGCGACCACTCATCAGACTAAGCATATCGCGACCTTCGTCATCAAGGCGATCGCCATAATCATTTTGCACCCAATCAGCAAGAGAGGCGATGCCGCGCAAGGGAGCCTTGAGATCGTGGGAGACAATATAGGCAAAGTCTTTGAGTTCTTGATTGACGGCGGCTAGTTCTGAAACTAGTTTTAGCTGGCGATTTTCCGAGATTTTTCGCTCGATCGCATGGAGAATGGAGCGCTCAAGTAAGGTGGCACTTAAGAAATATCCCTTAACTAAGTAGTCCGATGCTCCTAATGCCATAGCTTTTTGGTCAATTTCGCGATCGCCCACTCCCGTCAGTAAAATTATGGGCTTGGTGCATCCCGTTTTAATGGCTGCTTGCAACAATTCCAATCCATTTTCTTTGCCAAGGCGAAAGTCAAAGAGATAGACATCATGGCAGTTTTTGCTAATTTCTGCTAAGCCGTCATCATAGTTGTCAACCCAAGTCAGTTTAAAGTCCAATAATTCGGCTTCGCTCAAAAAATCACGAGCCACAATATAGTCATCTTCATCATCGTCAACGAGTAGAACTCGACAAATATCTAAGGTCATTGTTTTCTGGTGAATTAATGATTTATTACGACTTACGCAAAAAACAAAATCATGATTCTAGTAGGGGCAATTCATGAATTGCCCCTACTTTTGCGTAAGTCCTATTTATTTACTGATGTTACGTGGAAGGAATTCCTGCGATCCTCAAGGTTGGGGGCTGGCACGGGGGCGCAGCCCCTACAAAACATGAATTCCTGCGGATCGGTTGGGGGCTGGCACGAGGGCGCAGCCCCTACAAAACATGAATTCCTGCGGATCGGTTGGGGGCTGGCACGGGGGCGCAGCCCCTACAAAACATGAATTCCTGCGGATCTCTCAAGGTTGGGGGCTGGCACGGGGGCGCAGCCCCTACAAAACATGAATTCCTGCGATCCTCAAGGTTGGGGGCTGGCACGGGGGCGCAGCCCCTACAAAACATGAATTTCTCAGGTAGGGGCAATGCCCCCGTGCTTGCCCTGTTACGCTAGCAGCAAGAGATTCATGATCTGCGTTCCACATAACATCAGTTATTTAGAAGCGCGATCTGGTAATTCTACAATTTCAAACCAATAAGATCCCACCATCTTCATGATTTGTACCATCGAATCAAATACAACTGGCTTGGCAATAAAGGAACTCACACCCAGATCGTAGGTGCGGAGGATATCTTCTTCAGCCTTAGATGTTGTGAGGACAACGATGGGAATTTGGCGAAGATCGGGATCGGCTTTGATCTCTTTGAGGGCTTCTCGACCATCCTTGCGCGGCATATTCAGATCTAACAGGATCAAGCTAGGACGAGGCGAAGTCGCGGGATCGCTATATTCGCCGCGACGATTTAGGTAATCCAGCAACTCCACGCCATCACCCACAAAATGTAAATCATTGGCTAGGCGATTTTCTTCTAGGGCATCTTGCATGAGTAGGCGATCGTCTTCATCGTCTTCTGCGACTAAGATGGTAACGCTTTTTCCTTTATTAGTCGGCATCCTGTAGATCTCCTTTGGGTTGATGAGTTGGTAAAGTAAAAATAAAAGTCGCGCCTTGATCAGGTTCACCCTGTGCGATTAAGGTTCCATTGTGCCTCTCTGCAATTTTACGGCAAATAGCTAACCCAATCCCCGTACCTTCAAAAGTCTTGCGCCCATGTAGTCGCTGGAAAATCTGAAAGATCCGCTCAGCATATTGCTGCTCAAAGCCGATGCCATTGTCAATAACCCGAATTTCACACCATTCTTGCTCATTTTCCATGTAAACCCGCGATCGCACCTGCACCACAGGCGTAACCTCTGCTCGCAAAAATTTCAAAGCATTGCCGATCAGATTTTGCAGAATTTGTCGCATTTGCAGAGCATCAGCTTCGACGCTGGGCAGAGGATCGACCTCAAGAATTACACCTGATTTCTCGATCCGCACCTCTAGGTCAGAGAGAACTCCCTCCAAAACCTCAGATAAGTTGATCGGTTGAAAAGGCTGTGCCTTGGTCGTCACCCGCGAGAAGTCGAGCAAATCATTGATTAAGATCTGGGCGCGACTCGCCGCATTTAACATCCGTTCTAAATAATCCAATCCCTTGTCGTTTAAGGAATCTTGGCAAGTCGATTTGAGGCGATCGCCAAAAGCCTGAATTTTGCGTAAGGGTTCCTGCAAATCATGGGAAGAAACATAGGCAAAGTCTAACAATTCTCGGTTACTGACTTCTAGTCGCTCATTCATCACGTTTAACTTTTTCATCGCCCCTTCCACTTCCTTTCGCAGTTTGAGTTCGATTTCTTTGCGGGTCGTGATTTCATTCTCGATCGCAATGAACTGCAATAAATTTCCATCGTCATCGAAGACAGGGTTGATATTTAGCGATAGCCAATAAGCTCTTCCGTCCTTGCTGTAGTTTAGGATTTCTCCAGAGAATGGCTCATGCTTTGCCAGCGCCTCACGAATTGAGGCAACTGTCTCCTGCGAAGTTTTCGCCCCTTGCAAAAACCCCCCCGGTTTTTTACCGATGACTTCAGCCAAGGTATAACCCGTCAGTTTATGAAAACTATGATTAACCCATTCAATCTCGCCTTGAGCATTGGTCACGATCGCCACATTGTCCGTTTTACTAGCGATTAGAGATAGCTTCTGTAACTCAATATCCGCCGCTTTACGAGCCGTGATGTCCTTCCGAATCGCTAAGTATTGATAAGGCTTGCCATCTTCATGCAAGAAAGGAACGATAGTCGTATCAACCCAATAGAAAGTCCCATCCTTAGCGCGGTTTTTGATTTCAGCCCGCCAAGTTTGACCACTGGCGATCGCTTTCCACATCTCCACAAAAAATGATCGCGGATGATGTCCTGAATTGAGCAGGCGATGATTTTGACCAATTAGTTCCTCTCGTCTGTATTTGGAGATTTCACAAAATTTATCATTGATGAATGTAATTGTTCCTTGGATATCAGTAATAGCAACAATTGCCGTTTGGTCGAGGGCAGCACTAATATCTTTAACTCGTTTCGCTGATTGCTTTTCCTCCGTAATATCTTTGGCAATGCCCATATATCCCGTTATTTCTCCGCTTTCTGTACGAATAGCGGTGATCGTCAGCATGACAGGAAATTTCGAGCCGTCTTTGCGAATATAAGTCCATTCCTGCTCATATACCTGCCCCAATTTTGTCTTAGCAGTGAAGACTTCAAACCCAACAGGAATTTCTGTGTTTAGCTCCTGCGATAAGTGATTTGCTTGGGAGGCAATTTCATGAAGCTCATGAAAAATTGCTGGGCTAGTCTTGCCCACTATCTCTGATGCGGCATAGCCTAGCATCCTCTCTGCGGCAACATTAAAGTCTTGGATCGTCCCCTCCAAGTCAGTCGCAATGATTGAAAAGTTGGCGTTGTCTAAGATTGCCTGCTTAAGGGATAGGACTTCATCCAATTGTGATTCGGTGAAGTTACTATTAAGTCTTAACTCCAGTTGATTAATCACCAGACGGCTAAGGGCTTCTAACTGTCTGATTTGGGCTTCGGTGAGGTTGTGAGGTTGGGAATCGATCGCACAGAGAGTCCCCAGCGCATAATTATCATGGGTAATTAAAGGAACTCCCGCATAAAAGCGAATGTTGGGATCTTTTGCCACTAATGGATTGTCGGCAAAGCGGGGATCTTGACTGGCATCAGGGACATTTAAGGTCGCATGGGCGGCAACGGCATGACCACAAAAGGAAATATCGCGAGGGGTTTCCGTGGCATCTAGCCCAACACGAGATTTAAACCACTGGCGATCTTTGTCAACTAAGGAGATGAGGGCGATCGGCGTTCCGCAGATATCCGCAGCAAGTTGCGTCAAGTCGTCATAGACTTGCTCTGGTAATGTATCGAGAATTTTGTAGCGATCGAGGGCAACTAAGCGATCGCTTTCATTGGCTGGAATTTCAGGTTTTTGCATAAAATGTAATTAATTAACGTGAGTTCGATGGAGTAGACAAAAGCAAAAGAAAAGCTGAGACTAGGTTTGACAAACTAAAAGCCTCAGCAATATGAACAGTATCGTATCGCACTTGGATATCACGCGAATCTTCTGTGAAG
>NZ_JAYGIF010000078.1:0-8255 GCF_034931345.1 Pseudanabaena sp. CCNP1317
CATGGAAGTAATGCACGAGCGCAATGCTCACAACTTCCCTCTCGATTTGGCAGCAGTTGATGTAGCACCAGTAGCAATGGCTGCTCCTGCTATCAACGGTTAATCGACTAGTCTAGTCATCTCGAAACAAAAAAGCCTCTCCGCAAGGAGGGGCTTTTTTGTTTTGGTTTGTGTAGGAGGCGATCGCCTTGCTCGTTGGTTATGTACTGTAATGTTTCAGGCATAATTTAGCTCCTGTTTTCCTATGTTTATCTCTCATTCAATGGGGGGCAAGCTATTCACAATTTTAACTGACTCAACGCTTACTCGCACGATGCACTTAACGAGATCGAGGATGTAGCGCGGGTCGTCTGACCAGTGGTTAGGATTGTTGGTAATTCCGCTATCTTTGTCGCGGGTGAGTTGATAGCGTTCCATGATCCATTCTAGGGCGGGGTTGTCGTTAACGATGTATTCATAATAAGGTTTTGAAGTATATTTCTTGTTGATGTTTTAATGAGGAGAAATATTTAGGAATCTCAGGTAAATTTAATTGGTCTAACGGGATTTTGCTAACTAGGTTTTCTCTTTTAAATTTTGTGGTTTTTTTGTTTAGTTTAGTTTTTTGAGGAATTTCTTTAATTACGGCAAATTTTATTTCATAATCCATCAAAAAATCTGTGTAGCCCCAAAATATTTGACCAATTTTTTGCAAATATTTGTATAAGCAAAAAGCGCCTTTAAGCTGATTGATGATATCTTTGTTATCTGGATTACCTGATTTTAATTCTAAGAAAATTGCAATTTTTTTGTTTTTGATATTGGTTAAAATAATATAATCTGCTCGTTTACATTCACCTTGCAAGCCTTTGAAAAAATTGAGGAGTGCTGGAAATTCATCAGCTTTAAGAATAAATGTTTCTTTTGGTAGCCCTTTGATTTTAATGAAATACGAGTTGTTATCAATATTTTCAGTGAGTGTTACTTCATTGCTAGAGTTTGGTAATGGTATTAGAGAGATTTCTACATTGTTTGAAATTAATTCAGATAATATTTTATGATCTTTTTCCCACATCAGAGTTCTTCTCCGTAGACAATGGCTTCTTGGATGCGGTTCATTTTATCGATTTCAGTGTCAAAACTAGAAATTTCGATTCCTAGCTCTGGATCGATACTAGCAAGAACTAGAGTCTGGCAACGAGTACGCCTTGACTTTCCATTTAACTGAATTAAGTCTTCTTTTGCAATATAGGCTCTTATTTTAGATGGATTTAGTAATTCATTTAACTGGTAACCTTCTTGTACTGCAATTTCTTTGATGTGGGGCTTATCTGAGTTAAGCATAATCAATGTATTTAACTCTTTCACGATATAGTCGCTGTGAGTTGTTACAAATATTTTGATGCCGTAATTGACTAATTTAGCAATTAACCTTGCCACTCGTCTTTGATTTTCAGGATGTAGATTTAGTTCTGGTTCATCGATCATTAACAAATCGCCTTTTTTGGCAATATGTTTTAGATAAAAGCCAATATCTAAAAGCGATCGCACAGAGCTAGAACTTTCATCCATTGATAGTTTGAGTTTTTTATTGCTATTGGGAGTGTAGTAGATTTCGTCATTTTTACTGACTGTATATTGACCGCCAATAATATTTGAAAAATCATCTAAAATATCGCTATTTTCTTGACTAAGTTGACTTTTTCGTTTGAAGATTGATGCTAAAGTTCTGACAAATTCGACATTGGCTTTAATAGGAATGGCATAATCGCTATACCCTTCTTTAAATAACAACTCTATGCGATCTGTTTCTTTCTCGACTTGATGCAATTCTGATAGAAGTCGATTTCTAGCGAAATTAAGTTCTTTGTGAAAAATAGCTGCACCTGTTCGCTCGGCACTAGCAATAAAAGGGCGAGGAAGAAATTTGCCCAAAATAATACTCTTAATGGAATCACCAATAAATCTTTTGATGATTTCTTTTGGGATTTGTAAATCTTTTTTATCGGTTAATAATGTAACAACTACATCAAAGCTACCTTTATTTTTAGTAAGAGAAAAGAATCTTAGGTCAGAGTCAGCCGAACCAATCTGATCGCTATATTCAATATCTACTGAGTCAGCATCAATATCTAGTTCAATCTTAAATTGTGTATCCTTGAAGCGATCTTGATTTGCGGCGAAAGTCTCAAAAATATCTTTGGAATAAGCTGTGGATGCTTGAGCAAGGATAGATTTATGTTTAGCAATATATTCTAATAGGCTAATGTTCGCTACTCCAATATTGAGAAGTTGATTAACCACTTCTTCGCTAACCTCTATTTGTAAAGCATTTCTCCATATGGTTAAAAAGCCAAATATGGCATAGGTTACATAGGTTTTGCCAGTGTTGTTACTGCCACAAATGAGGGTTAGATCTCCTAACTCTAGTTCTGCGTGTTCGATAACGCCTAAATTTTGAACTGTAATTTTCATTTCTATCTCTCATTCAATAGTGGCAAGCTGTTCACAATTTTAACTGATTCGACACTGACGCGGACGATGCGTTTAACTAGGTTGAGGATGTAGTGCGGGTCGTCTGACCAGTGGTTAGGATTGTTGGTAATGCCGCTATCTTTGTCGCGGGTGAGTTGATAGCGTTCCATGATCCATTCTAGGGCGGGTTTGCCGTTGACGATGTATTCGTAGGCTTGTAGGGGGATGCCAGTGAGGGTGATTTTGCTGTTGTAGATGATGGTGGTTTTATCGATCGCTTTGTTTTTGACTCCAAATTTCATTTTGGATACGAGATAGTCTTTGTCTTCGAGATAGAGTTCGCTTTTGAATTCTTCTAATGGATATGGTTCTATATTTTCATAGTTGAGATGCCATTGGGCGAGGTTGCGTCCTGCGGTGCTGAAGGTGTGGAAATCGGCGGCGTAGGGAATGCGGGGTAACATTTTTTTGAGGTCGGCGGCGAAGCGTTGTTTGTATTCGGGGCTATGGAGGATGCCATAAATGTAATAGAAGATGTCTTCTTTGGTAATGGTTTGGTCTTGATAGGTGGTTTGGAAGTCGCTGAGGATGGTGTCGGGGATGTTTTCTTTTTTGGTGTAGCCTGTTTCGGTTAGGAAGAGTGTGGTTTGGTCGGTTGGTTCGGGTTTTTCATAGGTATAAAGTGGGAAGCATTGACCTTTAGAAATCATTTCCAAATCTGGCAATATTTTCGATACTATCGCTGAAAAATCTTTTATTGAACCTGTTCCAGTTAGGCAAATTACCAAATTTTCTAAATTCTCATTTGGGAAAATTCTAGGCATTTGGTAAACCATGTCATTAAAATTCTTATTGAAATAGCTCCATTGTTTGCAATAAGGACGATACATTCCCCTTACAAGTGAATCATTATCAAATTCATAATGAACTAATCTGCCAAGATCATTTTTTAGACCTCTTGACCAGCTTATCTTTTGGGGATCTGTACTAATAAAAGCTTCTACTAATTTTTGTCTTGCTTCAGCATTAGCAAAAGTTTTTCCTTGAGAATAAATTTGAAAATCCTCAACTTGGGAATTATAAAAGTCAATCATCTTACTCATATTGACTGTTAGATCTTGACGTGAAAAGTTGTAAATCCAATTATCACGATTTGTTTTTACTCCATTAGAATACACATCAAAAATTGATTTACTCGATTTGTCTGTTTTATCGCCAATTGAAATAAATTCATCAAATTCTGGATCACGTTGATTTATCCAGTCTTGGCTGTCGTTAGGGAGTAGTGAATCCCAGTTAATGCTTGTGAAACTGCCAAGATTCTTAATTTTGTCTAGCTTTTCTTCACGACTCAAATAATCGCCAATATCGTGATAAAAAAGTTGATGCTGTCCTGCTTTTTCAGGATTTTTGATCAGTAAAGTTATGGCGATAGTTGTGCGCGTTCCTTCACCAAAAACACTACCTTTTTCCATGCGTCTCTGTTCTCCCGAAGTTCGCGCATTCCCTCGCAAATTAAAACAATAAACGCTCGTAAATTCATCAGTTAGACATTTACGCAATCCATCCATTGCATTGTTATCAATAAAAGAACCATTCGTCACAAAACAAACAATCCCGCGATCCTTGATTCTGTCACTAGCCCAACGGATCGCCCGAATATAGGAATCATAAAGACTATTCTTATTCGTAGCACTGGAATATCTTGCATAGGTATCCCGAATCTTGTCATCTAAAGCAGGATACTTGAGATTTTTATTACCATCATTCTCGCTAGTCTGCCCCGCCGAATAAGGCGGATTGCCAATAATGACCCGAATATCATTATTTCGCTGCCTCACCACACGCTGATTATTTTCGGGAAACATCACCTCATTCAAAGTCCCCTGACTCTCAAACATCTGAAATGTATCAGTAAGGACAATGCCGTTAAAGGGTTGGTAATGCCCTTCGACTTCGCTCAGGGCGAGGGTTGCCTCGTTCTCTGAGCGGAGCCGAAGGGAACGGATTTCTGCTTGAAGTTGCCCTTCGGCTTCGCTCAGGGCGCGGGTTGCCTCGTTCCCTGTGTCGTTCCCTGAGCGGAGTCGAAGGGAACGACACAAATCATGAAACGCCGCCTCAATATTAATCGCCGCGATGTAATACGCCAACAACACAATCTCATTCGCGTGAAGCTCCTGATGATACTTCCGTTCCAAATCCTGCGGCGCAATCAAACCATTCTGCAACAACCGCACCATAAACGTCCCCGTCCCCGTAAACGGATCGAGAATATGCACATTATCATCCGTCAAACCCACCCCAAACTCCTGACGCAGCGCATCATCCGCACTTCGCACAATAAAATCCACCACCTCCACAGGCGTATACACAATCCCCAACCGTTCCGCCATGCGAGGAAAAGCATTCTTAAAGAACTTATCGTAAAGCTCAATAATAATCTTCTGCTTACCCTCAGCATTGTCAATCCCACTCGCTGCACGAGCTTTAACCCTCACACTCGCATAAAACTTATCCAAAGTCGCAATCTCCTTACCCAACGCCTGCCCCTCCAAAGCATCTAGCATCTTTTGCATCGCGATCGAAACAGGATTTAATTGCGTAAACTGATAATCCTCAAACAATGCATCAAACACAGGCTTCGTAATCAAATGCTGAGACAACATCTCGATCGCATCAGATTCACTAATACTAGGATTAAGATTACAGCGCAAACCCTCCAAAAAATCATCAAAAGCTTGACGGTGCGTAGCTTCGGAACTAGACAATAAAGCTTTAATCCGTGACGTATGGCGATCGGCAATTTGCGCCACATCCTTCGCCCAATCTTCCCAATAACGGCGATCGCCACATTTGACGACAATCTTGGCATAGATCGCATCGCGCCACTCTTCCAATTGCGGAAAATTCAGCGTCATTTGTTTCGCTTTCGGCTGACCATTACCGACCTTCTCAACATCATCGGACGCACCACCACCAACACCAATCACATCCACTTGCGGCGGTCTAGTTTCATTCAACTCAATTTTATTGATAATCGCATTAAAGCGATCGTCATGGGCGCGTAAGGCTTGCAGCACCTGCCAGACCACCTTATACTTCTCATGATCCTTCAGCGCCTCCTCTGGAGTCATGTCCGCAGGAATCCCAATCGGCAAAATAATATAACCGTACTTTTTGCCCTCAGCCCTTCGCATCACCCGCCCCACCGACTGCACCACATCGACAACCGAGTTACGCGGCGACAGGAAAATGACAGCATCTAACGCAGGTACATCCACCCCTTCTGACAGACATCGCGCATTAGAGAGAATGCGGCACAAATTGCCCTGACTGCTGGTATCCGCCTTTAGCCAATCTAGCTTCTGATTGCGAACCATCACATTCTGCTTCCCATCAACGTGCTGCACTTCGCAGGGCAGAATCTCCTCTTCAGGATGCAACTTTTGATATTCCTCAATGATTTGCGAAAACATCTCCGTAAATCTCTTCTCAGAAGCAGCGATCGTCCCTGCAAAAGCGACAGCGCGGCGCATGGGCGCAATATCTCCCTGCACATCTTCGCGATCGCTTTCCGCCGCAAATCGCTTAGACAATCCATTCCAACAACCCGTAATCTTAACCGCATCCTCTAGCCTTAATTCGTTATTAGCATCCGCTAACTGACGCTGAAAAGTTGCGCTGACATACTTCTCATCCACAGCCAACACCATCACCTTATAATCCGTCAACAGCCCCGTCGCCACCGCTTCCGCAAATCCTAAGCGATGGAACTCTTGACCATAGATTTTCTCATCATCCATCGAACAGACGATCGCCTCATTTTCCTTAGCCTTACTCTTAGCCGAATCCGCATAAAGCCTTGGTGTAGCCGTCATATACAGCCGCTTTTTCGCCTTAATAAAGTCCTGATCATGCACCTTCACAAAATGCGAATCATCATCCCCCGCCAAAGTCACGCCCGTAGTCCGATGCGCCTCATCGCAAGTAATCAAATCAAACTCTGGCAATCCTTTCTTCTGTGCATCTGCGATCGCTTGGATCGATTGATAGGTAGAAAAGATGACTGTGAGAACAGGAGATCCCCCTAAATCCCCCTTGTAAAGGGGGACTTGAAAACTCCTCTCTTCTCCCCCCTTCGATAAGGCGGGCTGGGGGGGATCGTTACCATCATCAACAGAAGATCCCCCTAAATCCCCCTTGTGAAGGGGGACTTGAAGACTCCTCTCTTCTCCCCCCTTCGATAAGGCGGGCTGGGGGGGATCGTTACCATCATCAACAGAAGATCCCCCTAAATCCCCCTTGTAAAGGGGGACTTGAAGACTCCTCTCTTCTCCCCCCTTCGATAAGGGGGGCTGGGGGGGATCGTTACCATCATCAACAGAAGATCCCCCTAAATCCCCCTTGTGAAGGGGGACTTGAAAACTCCTCTCTTCTCCCCCCTTCGATAAGGGGGGCTGGGGGGGATCGTTACCATCATCAACAGAAGATCCCCCTAAATCCCCCTTGTGAAGGGGGACTTGAAGAGTAAGCGCCCGATATCTCCCCACAATTACATCCACATCCGTCGTCGCAGGAAAAGCCAAATCACGGGCGCTCATATCCTCCGTATCCGACTTTTTCGACACCTTCGCATCCGAACAAACCGCAATACTCTGCAACCTCACCGTTGCCTCCGCCGACCATTCCCGCAAAGTCTGCGACATTAACGAGATCGAAGGCACTAAAAATAAAACCGTGGCGCTACCTTGCTCAATGGCAAACCTCTCCGCAATCTGCAAAGCCGTATAAGTCTTACCCGTCCCGCAAGCCATGATCAACTTACCGCGATCGCCTGTCTTAAAACCAGCCATCACCTTATCCAAAGCCATACTCTGATGCGGTCTAATCGACTTCTTCGGCTTTAATGGTAAAACGGGCGCGGGGCGCGTCTCAAAATCATCATCATTATTAATACTTGTCGAAACACTCTGCACCGCATAGCGCAAATTTTGCGAACTCACCTGACTCCAATCCACTGGACTTTGATCGAGATCATGTAAAGTCAGGCGATCGACAGGAATATGCTGGTTTTTCAGCGCGTCCTCCGCATTCTTACCCCAACCGCAAGTTGTCACAATCAACCGATGTGTAAATGGCGCTTTGCCCGAAGCCGTAAAAAATGAATCAATATCCCCCTTATCCAATAAATGATCGGGTTGATAGCACTTACACTGAATCGCCCAATATTCACCTGTAGCCCGTTCCTGAGCAACTAAATCAATCCCTAGATCCCCTTTGCCCTCACGTTGCGGAAAATCCATCCACAGCCACACCCGCTTAAACAGTTCGGCATATTGCGGATCAGTTCGCAAATAAGCCAATGTCAAATACTCAAACTTGTCACCTAAATCACGGGTTGAGGTTGCTTCTTGGCGAAATTGCTCAAGAACGTTGTGAATGGTGACAGTCATTTTAGTTTCTGTATATTTTTGGCAAATATTAGCATACACCTCAAAAACCTCATCACAAAACAAAGACCAGAAGCCGAATGTCGGCAAACCGTTAAAAAGCGATCGGGTATCCCTACAGACAGATCATGAGTACAAATACTTTACAAAACTGGGTATGTAAAGTTAGATTAAGCACATAGCGAAAGCTAATTATAAATACATCCAAACCGCAATCATAAACCAATGACCACAGCAGTACAAAGACGCGAAAGCGCTTCCATCTGGGATCAGTTTTGCAATTGGATTACCAGCACCGACAACCGCCTCTATGTAGGTTGGTTCGGCGTAATCATGATCCCTTGCTTACTC
>NZ_JAYGIF010000079.1:0-6601 GCF_034931345.1 Pseudanabaena sp. CCNP1317
TTGTCAACCTTTTAGCTGGGTTGGTTGCTTATACATATCGAGAGACTAAACCTGCTTTAGATCTTCTCTTCAAAGGCTTGCCTGCTCTTCCTCCTGCCATCTTTTAGTGCGTCGAACTCACGTTAATCAAGATATTCAAGCTTAGCTAAAGTTTGAATCATGGCTTTGAGACTCAAAGCTTTAAGACTCTTCCCTATTCCAAACACAATAGATTAAACACATCATCCACTGTCACCTGCCAGTTTAAAACATCCAAAATAGGCAAAACATCTGCACCAGACATTTTTTCAGGGAAGCGATCGCCTTGGTAAACCATAATCAAATCTTGCACTGGGGAAATTAGCCAACCAAGCTCAGAACCATTGGTAATAGCCGAACTGATTTTGTTCATTACCCGCAAAGGCGATTGATCGGGCGAGAGAATCTCAATAATCCAATCAGGAGCAATAGGAGCCGCATTAGCAACTCGTTTATTTTCCAAAAAAGGAATATTCGCCCAACGCATCACCGCAATGTCAGGCACAATCGATATATCGCCAAAATTACAGCGCAACTCAGGGAAAGCAAAAGCAAGTTTTTGAGGCTTACCAATTAGATTAATCGCAGTTGCAATTTCTGCCTGTAAAGTACTGTGTTGAAGTTGAGGAAAAGGTTTCTGATAAATTTGACCATCAATATATTCACTAGCAGGTTTAGTTTCTGGTAAAGCATAAAACTCTTTGATCGCCATTATCTAAACCTCCATAGGACTCAGAAAGCTCATTATAGGCACTATATCAAAAAAAATAGAGTGGCGGCGCTACGCGCCGCCGCTCTATGAATACAATCGATCGCAACTGAGCAAACCCCTAGGATCGAATTGCCGTTGAATCTTAAGCATCAGATCCCGCGCATTACCGCGATAACCCCAGACATTTTCGAGATTAGAGTTATCTCCTAAAGTTCCATTGCCAAACTTTAAAGCTTGGGGTGCTTCCAAAATTGACAGAAAACCGCCGCAGGATTCGGCAATACTTCTCACTTTAGCGATTTGCAAAGCGATCGCCCCTAAATCCTGTACATCCTCCACACGCAAAATCCCTAAACCACTACCAGTATGGATTTGCAAATAATAGGATTGAGCATCAAAAATTTGTTCGCATTCCTTGAGAAATGACACGCTAGCCGATGGCATTAGACCTAGCTTACAAACTACAGAAGTACTCTCAGGAGATTGCTCCAAATTACGCAACTCATCTTGCCAAATCAGAATTTCTAATAACTCCCAAAATTCCTTCGCTTCACCTAAAATCTGCACTTCTAAATTTAATTCTTTAGCAAGTGTGGCAATGCGATCGCACTGCTCGATTACACTAGCTTTGAGGCTAGCAAATTGTAGAACTAAGCCGATACCCTCTCCCAAACCAAGATCGGCGATCGCAGTTGCTGATAGTAAATCGCAAGCAGTGGGCGTAAGTACCGAGGTACTAATTTTTTGTTGGGCTTGAGCGATCGATTCCGCAGTCCCAGTAACTACCACAATTTGCGTATATTCAGGCAGAGGATAGAGCCGAAAGGTCACACTCGCGGCAATGCCCAAAGTTCCGTAAGAACCCGTTAATAATTTCATCAGGTCATAGCCAGCCACGTTCTTGACTACGCGCCCACCCGCTTTTGCCAACTCGCCATCACTGCGTACAAACTCAATTCCTAAACACATATCACGCACACTGTTGTAGCGATGTCGCAATGAACCTGCACTACCTGTTGCTAAAATGCCGCCAATCGTGGCTTCAGCACTGTAAGGAGGATCGATCGCTAAAAATTGTCCTTCTTTAGCTAAGACTGTTTGCAAATCCTGATATTTCACGCCCGACTCAACTGTGACTGTGAGATCGCCAACACAATGTTCAATCACCCGATTTAACTTAGCTGTGCTGATCACCAGATCCGCACGACTGACTAAGCCGCCCCAGTCTAACTTCGTGGCACTCCCACAGGGCAGCACACGCAAACGGTGTTCGTATGCTAAAGCGATCGCCCTCGATAGTTCCGAGATCGTCTGAGGATAAAGCACAGATGCTGGCGGTAGACTATCAGGGGTGAGACTAGCTACAACTCGTTCGTGTAAATTGGGGGCTAAGCGATCAAATAAAACAACACTTTCGACTCCAAGTAAGTCAGTGAATAAAGCAATCAGTTGATTATCAGCAAGTCTCACAAAATTAATGTCCGTACATACCTAGTTCTACAATTTAATAAAGAATAGATTTTTGATGGTGCGGCGGAGGCAGCATCAAAAATCTATTCTTGGTTTTATGGGCAAATCCCTAATATTGGAGCAGTAATTTTGTTACCCCAGTATATTTTTTAAAATAAGCGTTTGCCACCATCGGGGCGAATCGTATTCCAATTAGTTTTTGCTTGGGCTAACTGCTCTTCGGAGATTTTCGCTCCTTTTAAATCAGCCCCACATAGATTTGCCCCATTTAAATTTGCCTGACTCAAATAAGCTCCCTTCAAATTAGCGCCACTTAAATTTGCACCCGACAAATCCGCTTTACTCATATAAGCCGATTGAAGATTCGCTTCACGTAAGTCAGCCAAAATCATTGAAGCACTACCCAAATCACACTTGATCAAGATGGCACGGTGCATCTTTGCGTCACGCAAATTGGCACTATTTAACTTAGCTTGCGATAAATTAGCTCCTTGAAAGCTAGCACCAGTGAGATCACTATGGCAGAAATCAGCCTCCACTAATTTAGAACGACTCATGACAATCCCCGGAAGAGTTGCACTTCCAAAAGCGGCTTTAGAGTAATCTTGATTCGTAAAGTTACGCTTACCTTGATTGTATTCAACAATAACTCTACGTCCACCTTTAAGTTCACTAGTGCCAATACGACTACCCGATCTGGTATTACCCGATGTCAACATGCCACTATTATCAAACTGGATTCCCTGATTATTGCCATATTTCTGAGATTGGATGCGTGAGTTAGGTGTTTGCGTCGCAGGTCTCACAGTCACAGAGGAAGGGGCAGAAGGCGGCGCATAATTTGCCGCTGGGGTAGTGGCTTTAGGTGGCTCATCAGGAATGCCGCCAGATTCTAAGGCTCGCAAAGCTTCTTCCGCCGAGCGAAATCTCAGTGATACTGACTGCTGAAGCAATTTCTCAAAAACGACTCTCAGGCGATCGCTTAGCTTAACTTGCGATTTCCAATTGATTTCACCTGTATAGGGATCATGGGGTAAGTCCTTAGGCGATCGTCCTGTCATCAGATACAAACAACTCATCGCTGTGGCATACAAGTCACTAGAGTAAACAGGGCGCATCGCCATCTGCTCTGGTGGTGCAAAACCAGGTGTACCGATCGCAAAATTAGTTAATAAACCACTGGGATCATCATCAGCCGAGGGTTTATTAACTTGGCTAGAAACCGCACCAAAATCAATTAGTACCAATTGCCCATCTTGTTTGCGGCGCATGATGTTCGCAGGCTTAATATCACGATGAATTACCCCGTTTTCATGCATAAACCCAAGGGCTGGAAATATTTCTGAAAGGATCTTCCGAATCTCAATTTCGTTAAAGGCCCCACGTCTCTCAAATTCTTGCTTTAAAGTTTCACCATCGACAAATTCTTGGACTAAGTAAAAATTACTATCTTCTTCAAAATAATCAAGTAAACGGGGAATCTGCGGATGGCTACCGATTTTGCCGAGGGTAAAAGCTTCACGCTCAAATAACTCTCGAGCCATTTTCATCACACTGGCGGATTGAGTGTTTGGGCGCAGTTGCTTGACCACACATGAAGGAAATCCAGGCAAGCCCTCATCAGCAGCCAGAAATGTTGCGCCAAATCCACCTTTGCCAAGTGGACGACTGGCACGGTAGCGATTTCGCAGCTTTAGATTAGAACCACAGGTCGCGCAAGTAATGGCAAATGGTTCATTATTCGGATTAGCACAGTTCGGATTAACGCAATAACTCACGGTTGATCGAAAGCCCAAGTGATGGTTGATCAAATCAAGTTGTAGGAATGGTAACAGTTTAATATGTCACTGACCTACGGAGACTCATAGCTTAAATCAAAAATAAATTAATTAAGTATATTTGTGATTAACTCTAGCAAATAAATCTAAAAATCGTCGCTATTTGATACATCGGTATTGCCATAGGAGGAAGGACGGCTTGATGGTCTGCGTCTGCGTCCAGATGTGGCAGCAGTATCCTTAGTAGGCTCACCATAGTTATCAGATTCACTATTCCGATTTCGGGGACGCTCTCCGTTCATATTATCATCACTAGGTCTTGGGCGACGCTTGGGGCTGACAGGACGAATATCACTTTCGTCGATATCAATCACTGAGTCATTACTATTAGCATCATTACTACTCCTTTTCGGACGACGAGATCGACGAGTATCTGTGGTGTCTCCACGCAATTCGCTTGCCTCCGCACTGTTAGAAGAAATAGAACCTCTCATCCGACGTGATGGGTCACGATCGCGGCGGGGAGCTATTTCACGAGTAGGATCAATTTCAACCCGATAATCAGAACCGATCGGTTCTTCGTCATCAACTAGAGGGCTAGAAGGCGCTCTTCGGGCTTGATTGGCTAAAGCTTGGCGCAGTACTAAAGACTCTACAGCAAACCATCCTGCAAAGCCCACGACTAAGACTTGGGCTAATTGCGTTGTAATTTCCATCCGAAAATTAAAAGCTAGCAAGATAATGCCGTATACCAAGGCGATCGCCGAGAAAAAAATATCGTGGTCGCGGGCTAGTTCAGGGCGAAAGTTGCGCACAAAATATAAACCCACTCCTCCTAAAGCGGCAACAATTGCCAAAAGAATCATTAGCGGGTTGCCACCGATGTTGATCATGGCTCTATATTTCTCCTAAATACCTGCATTTTTTGGTCTCAAACACTAAATGTATGATTAACCAGTGTTTGGGACAGTCTTTGTTCATCAGTATAACAATACAGCGCTTTGACTTGATGCAAATTTCTCTAAGTCAAAGTCCAAAATAATAAAAGGCGGCGCAATGCGCCGCCTTTTATTATTTTGGACTTTGATTAACCTTTGCGGATAATGCGATCTTTTTGGCTAACGATCAAAACGGCTGCGAAAATTAGACCAAGAACTACGCCACCTGCGATAAGGCTGCCTAGAAAATTAGTTAACGATTGTGTCATATAGATATGTAGGTAAAGTTTTGATATACAGATTAAATTCTTAACATAATTTTAGCTTAAAAAGCTCAGGAGTCAGTCTTCTAAGACTCAAACCAAGGAATTTTTTGAAAGTGTTTTGAAGCAACACTTTCAAAAAATTCCTTGGTTTAGTTTCGTTGCAACAATAATTTATAGCTGTCGCCATTTGTATTAGGACAAATCAAAACCCAAGAAGTGAGTGGCGGCGCGAAGCGCCGCCACTCACTTCTTGGGTTTGTATCATAACAAAACTGGCGACAGCTATATATAAGGGCTTCGCTCCAAAATAAAGAACCAGTTTTTGATGGTTTAGCGAAGCTAAACCATCAAAAACTGGTTCCAAACCCAAGCAACAGGAATAGGAAAAAGGAAGCTCGTTTTAATTTTTAGAGTTCTTGTTTTGGCTACGCACAATCCAGTAACTGATTGATAGAGACAGAACTGCGATCGCCAAACCCGTAAGATCACCATCAGCTTTGGTGTCAAAGATAATGACTTTACGAGCAACCGCTGTTAGAGCTGTAATGATTACTAGCTCTAGTTGGATTGTATGGTGGCGCAAGTAAGCAGTGACATTTTCCATGAGTTCGAGTGCGATTAGCACATTCAGGAACATTCCAAATATTTTGAGCAAAGGAATGCTGAAAGCCCCTCTAGGGTCACTTAAAAACAGGTCAATGGTGAGTATCCGCAATAGGTCAAATAATGCGCCAAAAATTACTACAACTAAGGTGATCGCCATTACTTTAGAAACAATATTTTCAATTCTTCTAATTGCTTTTAAAAAGCTCTCATCAGTAAAAGCGTTCGCCAATACGCGAAATAGATTTTTAACCTGTTGACTCACATTCATTAACAGACTCACACCATCTAAATTTCATATATAGCGATCTTTAGCCATAGAAAGTATAGCTGTCAATTGATCCGCAACTGCTAGATGTTCTATGAGATCAGCAATTCTCATTATGAAAACGATTTGGGTGTTTCCAGCGCCGAAGTCGCTGGAAACACCCAAATCGTTTTTTTGAAAGCCCGCCAACGGCGAGCTTTCAAAAAAACGATTTTTATAATGAGAATTGCGGCTATGCGATCGCTTAAGCAAAGATTATATAGACTAAATACATAGAACAAAAGTATATAAGAATGATAAAATCATAGAATACAATCTATGATTTTATCATTCTTATGAGTTACCACCTATCTGATTCTCAATTAGCTAGTCATATCACACTGCATCAGTTGCAGGTCTTTGAGGTGGCGGCTCGACATGGTATACTTTAAACGGGTATAATCTGAGCTTTTTTGAGATTTTGGAAACGGAGAGTGAGTAGCGATAGCAGTTCTTTTTTATGGTTAATATGAGCGTTCTCAATACATGAAGAAATAGCATCCTGAAAC